>JBIKRC010000028.1:0-12289 GCA_044349375.1 Limnohabitans sp. | reverse complement strand
CACCCCTGTCAGAGCCAACGGCACCGCATCGGCTGCGCCGAACACACTTCGCCACAGCTGTTGAAGCATGGAAGTGAGTTTTTTAGTACGCGAGTCAGAGGGGGTGCTCATGTTGGAACCTAGGGTTAACCCCATTGTGCGCCCTTTTGTCTGGCCCCGGCTCTCACGGGTTTTGTCGCCTGTGAGACCTCCAAGGCCTCCTCTCAGGAATTGCCCTGTGTCGGCGCCGTCGGGAGCTGGTGACAATGCAGGCCTACAGGAGAACAGCGCATGGACCGTATCTGGCTCAAGAATTACCCGCCCGGTGTGCCCCACGACATCGACACCACGCAGTACAAAAGCCTGACCGACTTGCTCGAGCGGGCATTCCGCGAGCACGGCAACAGCCCGTTTTCGGTCTGCATGAACCGCTGGATGAGCTACAAACAGCTCGACGAATTGTCCACCGCCATGGGGGCTTGGCTGCAAAACAAGGGGCTGGAGCCCGGCAGCCGTGTGGCCATCATGCTGCCCAACCTGCCCCAGTTTGCCGTGACCATGGCCGCCATTTTGCGGGCGGGCTACACCTGCGTGAACGTCAACCCCCTTTACACCGCCCGCGAGCTGGAGCACCAACTCAAGGATTCCGGGGCCACGACCATCGTGATTCTGGAAAACTTCGCAGCCACCTTGCAGGACGTGATCGAGCGCACCGCTGTGCAGCATGTGATGCTGGCGTCGATCGGCGATTTGCTGGGCCCCATCAACGGTCGCTGGTTGAGCTTTGCCGTGCGGCACCTGGCCAAAATGGTCCCCCCGTTCGAACTGCCCTTGAGTGGCGGGCGCACCGTCACCCCGTTCAACAAAGCCATCGCCCAAGGCCGCGGCCTGAGCCTGCGCCCCACAGCGCAGACCATGGACGACACCGCGTTCTTGCAATACACGGGCGGTACCACCGGCTTGTCCAAAGGGGCTGTGTTGACGCACGGCAACGTGGTGGCGTCCATCTTGCAAGCCGAGGGTTGGTTCTCCCCGGCTTTGGCTGAAATAGGTGATCTGCGCAAAGTCAACAGCATTGCTGCGTTGCCGCTATACCACATCTTCGCGCTGACCTTGTGCCTCCTGGCCATGCGACAAGGCTCCTTCCTCACGCTGGTGCCCAACCCGCGTGACTTTGCCAAGTTCATCGAGGTGCTCAAGCAGCGCCCCTTCCATGTACTGCCCGGGGTGAACACGCTGTTCAATGCGCTGATGCAGCACCCGATGTTCAAGACCATCGATTTTTCGTCGCTCAAACTGACCCAAGCGGGCGGCATGGCTGCGTCCGAAGGCACGGCACGCCACTGGCAAGCCGCCACAGGCAGCGCCATGATCGAGGGCTGGGGCATGAGCGAGACCTGCGCGATCGGCACCAACAACCCGGTCACGCAAAAGACCTTCAGCGGCAACATCGGCCTGCCGCTGCCGGGCATCGACATCGCCATCAAGGACGATGAGGGCCAAAGTCTGACCGTGGGCAGTTCTGGCGAAATCTGTATTCGCGGCCCCAACGTCATGACCGGTTACTTCAACCAGCCCGAAGAAAACGCCAAAACTTTCACGGCAGACGGCTTCATGCGCACCGGCGACATCGGCATCATGGACGAACAAGGCTACACCCGCATCGTGGACCGCAAAAAGGACATGATCATCGTCAGCGGCTTCAACGTCTTCCCCAGCGAGCTGGAAAACGTCATCTCGACCTGCCCCGGCGTGGTCGAGTGCGCGGCCGTGGGCATCCCCGACAGCATGCAAGGCGAAACCATTAAGGTGTTTGTGGTTCGCAACGACCCGATGCTGACCGAAGAGGCCGTGTCGCGTTTTTGCCAAGACCAGCTCACCGGTTATAAGCGCCCGAAATACATCGAGTTTCGCGACGAGCTGCCCAAATCCAACGTGGGCAAAATCCTGCGCCGCGAGCTGCGCAGCGCCAAATGACCCCACATAGCGCCCTGCCACCTGGCGTGCAGGTGTTCGAGCGCGGCTGGTTGTCGGCCAACAACGTGCTGCTGCTGGATGCGCACAGCGCCACCTTGGTCGACAGCGGCTACGTCGCTCACCAGGCGCAAACCCTGGCGCTGGTGCAGCAGGCTTTGCAAGGCCGCACGCTGGACCAGCTGGCCAACACCCACCTGCACAGCGACCACTGCGGCGGCAACCAGGCCTTGCAGGCGCATTACCCGGCCCTGAAAACCTGGATTCCGCCGGGCCTGTCCCAAGCCGTGCAGCACTGGCGCGAAGAAGAACTGAGCTACCAACCCACAGGGCAAAACTGCCCCGCCTTTGCTTTTACCGGCTTGCTGCAGCCGGGCCACACCCACCGCTGGGCCGACATGGACTGGCAAGTGCACGCGGCCCCCGGGCACGACCCTCACTCGGTCATCTTGTTTGCGCCCGAACACCGCTTGCTGATGTCGGCCGATGCGCTCTGGCAAAACGGTTTTGGCGTGGTGTTCCCGGAGTTGGTGGGCATCGACGCCTTTGACGAAGTGGCCCAAACCCTGGACCTGATCGAGCGGCTTGACCCCGTCACCATCATCCCGGGCCACGGCGCCGTGTTCACCGAAGTGGCCCCCGCGCTGGCCCTGGCCCGCAGCAAGCTTGAAGGCTTTTCGCAAAACCCCGTGCGGCACGCCCGCTACGGCAGCAAGGTCCTGCTCAAGTTCAAATTGCTGGAATGGGGCGAAATCTCCAAAACCGAATTAAGCGCCTGGGCCTTGAACATGCCCTACATGCGCGACCTGCACCAGCGCTTTGGGCAAGGCTACAGCCTGAGCACCTGGTTGGACATGATGCTGGCCGAACTGGAGCGCAGTGGTGCCATGCAAGAGCTCGATGGGGTCTTGCACAACGCTTAAGGCCCCAAAGGAAAAACCCCACAGCCTCTTGTGAAACTGTGGAGTGTCGGTGGTGGACTGGTTTGGGCTCAGGCCAACTCAGACAACAGAATGGGAGCGCTGGCGCAGCAGCTTACCGGCTGCATGAGCCTGAGATCCCAAGCGCTGACCGTTGACAAAAACCGCCTCGACGCCGATGGCCCGGCTGATCAACCGGTCTTGTCCTGCAGGCAGGTCATAGACCCGCTCCAGCGGCTCGGCACCGACACGCTCAGGGTCAAAGACCACCAAATCGGCAGGCAATCCCAAGGCCACCCGCCCACGGTCATGCAAGCCAAATACATCGGCAGGGTGCGAGGTCAGACGCCGCACCGCCTCTTCCAGACTCAAAGCACCGCGTTCACGAACCCAATGGCCAAGAAGGTAAGTGGGATGGCAAGCGTCGCATAACTGGCTCATGTGCGCGCCGCCATCGCCCAGACCCAGCACCACATGGGCGTCGGCCAATATCTCGCCGACTTCACTTTCATCAAAATTGAGCAGGGCAATTCGCCAGCGCATTTGCAAATCGCTGGCCAGGGCCAGGTCCAGCATCAGGTCGACCGGATCCACCTGCCGCTCTTGCGCCAGATCGACCAGCTTGCGCTCGAGCAGGCTGGCATCGTTCGTCCCAGAAATCACCATCTCACGGAAAGATGCCCTTCGCGTGTCGCCTTCAGCCTCTTTGCCAGCAAACCAAGCATCGTCCGGTCCACGACCGGCGACCTGTCGCTTCAGACGGGCGCGAAACGCCGGGTCTGCGTAGACAGCACGCCGCTGCGCCTCGTCGTCCGCCAGTCGCACCAATTCGAAGGATGCCCAAGTGTCAAAAACCACGGGTGAGCGAAAGTCAAACTCAAACTGTATCGGTCGACAAGCGCCTTGGGCGTGAATGGGCAGGCCCTTCAATCGTTGCTGCTCGGCGCGTTCGAGCTGCAGGCGGTGCGAGCCCGGTCCCAGCGAGCCCGCCAACAGCGAAGTCCACACCACGGGCCGGCCGCTGACCTCGTAGAGCTGTTCATAGGCCGCCCAGAGTGGCTCGCGCCCGACGTTGTAATGGATCAATCCGTGGCCGGACTCGCCGACTGCTCGTGCGAGCTCCAGCATCTCTTCGAAGTCGGCCAGACGACTGGGCACGGGTCTGCCCGCATAGCCCACATGGACCTTGGAGACCGAAGTGGCAAAGCCGACCGCGCCAACGTCCATGGCCTGGCGAACCAGTGTTTTCATCTGGGCCACCTCTGCTGCGCTGGCCGCACGCGTTGTGGCTTCGTCACCCATCACCCACAGCCGCACCGGCGTGTGCCCGACCATCACCGCCACATTGATGCCCAGCGCAGTGCGCTCGAGCAAGTCCATGTATTCAGGAAAGGTCTGAAAAGGCCAGGGACTGCCCAGTCCCTCCTCCAGCGCCGACAGGCTCATGCCCTCGACACGCTCCAGCGTGCGCAGGATCAGGTCACGGTGCTCGGGGCGGGTCGGTGCCACCCCAAAGCCGCAGTTGCCCATCACTACGGTGGTCACCCCGTGCCAGGGTGAGACCGTCAGCTCGGGGTCCCACAGGACCTGGGCGTCGTAATGGGTGTGGATGTCCACAAAGCCCGGTGCCACCACCAAGCCCTGCGCATCGAACGTCTGGTGCGCCGCACCGAGCCCGTCACCGAGCGCGACGACACGGCCATCCTTGATGCCCACATCGCTCCGGTGCCGCTGGCTGCCGGTGCCGTCCACCAGCATCCCGCCGGTGATTTTCAGGTCGAAATCAGGCATGGCTTCATTCCACCTTCACGCCCGTAAATTCGATCATGCGGCGCCAGTAATCAAGATCGCCGCGCTGTCGCTCGGCCAGTGCGTCGGGGCTACTGCCGATAGGGTCGAAGCCCAGGGTCTTCCAGCGCTCCATCGATTCAGGATGGCGCAAAGCCTTGTTGATTTCTGCTGACAAACGCTCAGCGACCGGACGCGGCGTGCGGGCCGGTGCAAAGACGCCATACCAGCCCTCGATCACAAAGTCTTTGAAGCCGGCTTCCACCATGGTCGGCAGGTCGGGTGCCGCCGGCGAGCGCTTGGCGCAGGTCTGAGCCAGTGCCCGCACCTTGCCAGAGCGCGCCAAAGGCAAGGACGAGGGCAAGTTGTCAAACATGAAACTCAGCCGGCCCGAAAGCAGGTCCGGCATGGCAGCACCGCTGCCTTTGTAAGGCACATGGATGGCTTTGACGTTGCTGTTTCGCAGCAACAACTCTGCGGCCACATGCTGTGAACTGCCCGCAGCGGCAGTACCGTAGCTGGCTGCACCCGATTGCCGCCCGATCCAGTCCACCAATTCACGGACGTTGGTGGCCGGAACGCTCGGCGGCACGATCAGCGCCAGGCAGGCGGTGCCGACCAGCGTCAAGGGCTGAAAGTCCCGAATCGGGTCGAAGGCCATATTGGGGAAAAAGATCAGGTTTGACGCGTGCGTGCTTTGAGTGCCAAAGACGAGCGTGTAACCGTCTGGCGCGGCACGGGCTACGAACTCCGAGCCAATGGCACCCGAAGCACCTGCTCGGTTTTCCACCGCCACGCCCTGTCCCAGTGATTCGGCCAGACGTGCAGACAGCACCCGGGAGATCGAGTCGGTCGGTCCGCCAGGGGCGAAAGGCACCACCCACTTGAGCGGTCGGTTGGGCCAGTCGGACTGGGCATTGACACCAAAAGCCGCCGCCATCATGGCAACAGCGGCAAAAGCGGATTTCATGAAAAGGGACATCAGACGATTTCCTTTAGGGCTGGACAGGGTGACAGGACGAGCATTCGAGAGTGAATGGTCACAGTAATGCTACAGCTTTTATCAATTTGAAAGCAAATCAAGTTCCCCCTCGCACCCATCAACGATGGTAGGTTGGGCAGTTTGGCTGGCTGTGCGCAGAGTGCAGTGGGTGATTTTTGGAAACGCAGACTTTTCTCATCCGCGTGTCGCTCACTCTCTAAATACTTGGGTGAATGCGGTGGCTGCATCATTTAGCAAGCTTCACAGCGTGTAGTAAGTAGGAGGAGCATAGGCTTTGCGTGTTTTACGCTTCGGAAAAAGAAAAACCCCACAGCCTCTTGCGAAACTGTGGGGTGTATCTGGTGGCCTGGACTGGAATCGAACCAGTGACACGCGGATTTTCAATCCGCTGCTCTACCAACTGAGCTACCGGGCCGGAGCCGTGAATTCTAGCAGGTCTTTTGGGCGCACCCGAGGGCAAATCTCAAAAAATACTGCGTCGGACACCGATGTCAATGGCTGCGTTTGCTGCGTGTGAGGTCCACACCGAGTTGCTTCAGCTTGCGGTAAAGGTGGGTGCGCTCCAGACCTGTTTTTTCGGCCACTCGGGTCATCGACCCCCCTTCTTGGGACAGGTGGAATTCAAAGTAGGCTTTTTCGAAGGCATCGCGTGCTTCGCGCAAAGGGCGGTCGAGTTCGAAGCTTTGCTGCACATCGGGGGCCGAAATGTTTTCAGTCACGACCACCGAGGACATGGACAGCACGCTGGGCGGCGGGGGCGGGGTGGCGGCCAGCATGGCTTGCTGCACCTGGTCGCGGGCCAGTGCTTGTTCAACCGCCTTGAGCAGTTTTTGCAAAGTGATGGGTTTTTCAAGAAAAGCATGTGCGCCGATCTTGACGGCGTCCACCGCGGTGTCGATGGTGGCGTGGCCACTCATCATGATCACGGGCATGTTCAACAGGCCGGAAGCGGCCCATTCCTTGAGCAGGCTCACGCCATCGGTGTCGGGCATCCAGATGTCGAGCAGCACGAGATCGGGGCGCATGTTATGGCGAGCCTCACGCGCTTGCGCGGCGTTCTCGGCAAGCTCCACCTGGTGCCCCTCGTCAAAGAGGATTTCTGAGAGCAGGTCGCGAATGCCCAGCTCGTCGTCCACCACCAAAATATTTGCCATATGCCTGTTTTGTCTCTGTTCATGAAGGGGGCTGTTCCAGCCCCTGTGCGGTTTGCGCCACTGCGAATGATAACGAGACTTGCGCACCTTGAATGTCGCCGCCTTCTGGCACGTTGCTCAGCTTGATGTTCGCACCGTGTTCATCGGCTATTTTTTTGACCACGGCCAGGCCCAGGCCCGTGCCCTTGGCCTTGGTGGTGACATAGGGCTCAAAGGCCCGTTGCAGAATATTGGGGGCAAAGCCGGGGCCGGTGTCGGTCACCGTCATTCGCACCCGTTGGCGCTGCTCACGCCACTCGGTGCGCACGTTGACGCGGGCTGTGGGCAGCCCGTGGCCACGCGTCTCGCAGGCATCTTGTGCGTTTTGCAGCAGGTTGTGGATGACCTGGCGCAATTGCTGTTCGTCACCCAGGATGGCGGGGCATGCGGCATCAAGCTCAGTGTGAATCTGGGCTCGCGTCTCGTTCTCCTGAGGCTCACTGGCGTACAGGGCCAGCACATCGCTGATCAGTGTGTTGAGTTGCAGGGGCTTGAGCTCAGCCGATGGCAAACGGGCGTAGTCGCGAAACTCATTGACCAAGCGCTTCATCGCATCCACCTGGTCGACGATCGTCTTGACAGATTTGGTCAGCACCGCGTCGTCTTGCGCTTCCAGCTTGCCGATCAGGCGTCTTTGCAGGCGCTCGGCCGACAGCTGGATGGGCGTCAGGGGGTTCTTGATTTCGTGCGCCAACCTTCGGGCCACTTCCCCCCAGGCCTGGGCCCGCTCAGCCGAGACGATTTCCGAGATGTCGTCAAACACCAGCAAGCGCTTGCCGTCGGGCAAGACGGCCCCGCGCGCAAGCAAGGTCACGCTGGTTTGGCTTAGCCCCTGGCCTGCAGCATGGATGTCGAAGGATTTTTGCCAGTGGTCCAATTCGTGCACATTTGTGCCGGCATGCAAGGCTTTGAATTGGGCATCCACCTCGTGGGCAAAAGCCTGCAGACCAGGCAAGCCCTGCAGGCCCTGACCTTCGTGTGCGCTGACCGGCACGCGCAAAATGCGCGTGGCCCCTGGGTTGGTCGATTCGATGGTGCCTTGTGCGTCCAGCACCATGACCCCGGCCGTGAGGTTGTCCAGGATGGTTTGCAGTTTGCCTCTGGCTTGGTCGAGGTGGCTCAGGCTGCGTTCGCCACTGACACGGGCATCGGCCAGTTGCTGGGTCATCTCGGCAAATGAGCGGGTCAGGCCACCCAGCTCGTCTTTGCCTTGCAGCGCCAGTTTGGGCCGCAGGTCACCGTCCGCCACCTGGCGCATGCCATGGGCCAGCAACAGCAAGGGTCTGGCCAGCTGTTTGCCCAACAGCACGGCCAGCAAAATAGCCCCCAACACGGCCAGAAAGAGGCTCAGCGTCAGGGTGCCGATGTACATGCGCCGCAGACCGTCACGCGCCAGGGCTCGCTCTTGGTATTCGCGGTAGGCCGCTTGCACCTCCAGCGCATTGTTGACCAGTGTGGGGGGCAGGTCCTGGGTCACCATCAGCAAGCGCCGTTCTTCGCTCAAAGCCAGGCTCCATTGGGGAAACAGCACCAGGACTTTGATCCGCCCCTTGTCGCCACCGGGGATGGCTTCGTCCAAGCCCTCCACCCAGGACAGTGCGCCGTTTTGACGGGCCTCACGCAATTGCTGCGGCGTGGGTTTATCGGCACTGAATTGAAACCGCAATGGCCCGGCGTTGGCCACCATTTGCCCGCTCTGGGTCCAGATGGCGACATCACTCGCGCCCAGCTGAGTGCGAATTTTTTCAGCCGCCAAAGCGGGGTTGAGTTCACTGGCTTCTGCCCAATTGGCGGCGGCGGCCTTGCCTTGTTTGTTCAGGTCTTCACTGAGGGTGTCCAGCGTCGCTCGCCCCAAGTTGAGGCCTGCCACCAGTGCCGCCTCCACTTTCACGTCGAACCAGCTTTCAATCGAACGCGAGACAAACTGGTAAGACACCACATAAATGAGCAAACCGGGAATGACACCCACCAAAGCGAAGATGCCCGCCAGTTTGACCAGCAAGCGCGAGCCGAACTGGCCTTTGTACAAGCTGCGCAGCAAGCGCACCATGCCCCACAAAATGGTGATCAACAAACCACTGGCCACCACGGTGTTGATGATCACCAGCCATTCGTAGTTCTGGTTGTAACTTTCCCGGTTGCCCGTGGCCTGCGTCATGAGCACCAGCAAGCCAATGCCGATCGCAGCCAAGCTCACGGCGCCCACCAGTATCAGCCAACGGCTGGTCCGGGAAGGCCGCTCGGTCAATGGCTCGCGTGAGGCTTTGAGCCAAGACATGTCAGCGCACCAACTCTTCGCTCAGGCGCAGTGTCTTGCTGACCTGCAGGTTCCAATCGGCCTGGTTTCCTGCGGCAATCTGGAAGGGGCGGGGCAGCTGCGAGACATCCAGCCTGAATTCGTAGCGCAGGCGCTGTCGGGCATCAGGGTCCAGGCTCTGGGCATCGGCGATTTTCCAGCCCGATTGGCGGCGAATCACGCTCAGGGCCTCGGCCAGGGTTTCAAAGTTCTGTGAAATACTGCCCGCCAAGCCGGTGCCAGAAATCGGCTCGCTGGAAACATTCAAGCGCCAGCGTCGGGTCAGCGGCTGAAAAGCCAGACGATAGTAACGGCTGGCCACGCCAATTTTTTTATCGGTCCAGTACCAGCGCTCTCGAAACACTTCGGCTTCAGCCACAAAGTGCACCGCCAGACCTTTGATGAGGGCGTCTTCTACGGCCGGACCCAGCTCCAGTCTGAGTTGGGCATTGATCATCAAGGTATTGTCTTTGCGCACCGGCATGAGCTCGGCCAGCTCGACGCTGGAGGTTTGAGACCAAGCCCCACTCAGACCCAGCAGTGCAATGGCCATAGCCCGGGCCAACCAAGCGCCAAGCTCAATCCCGTTCCTTCTCCAGCAGTGCGTAATAAAAACCGTCATGTTCACCCAGTGCATTGTGCTTGACAGGAAGGCCTGTGGGTATTTTGCCGGGTATCAAATGTCCGGGCGAGGGCAGCATTCGTGCATCGGTGTTGCGCTGAAGAAACGCTTGCACGGTGTCGTCTCCCTCTGATCGAAAAACCGAGCAAGTGCAGTACAGCAAACGGCCACCCGGGGTGAGCATGGGCCACAGGGCCTTGAGCAGCCGTGCCTGCGTTTGGGCCAGTTGTGCGCTGTCGCCAGGGCGGCGCAGCCAACGCACGTCAGGGTGCCTGCGCACGATGCCAGAGGCGGTGCAGGGTGCATCCAGCAAGATCGCGTCAAAAGCCACGCCGTCCCACCACTGCGCAGGCTGGGCGGCATCGGCGGCGCGCACCTGGGCGCGGGCCTGATTTTGTGCACCCAGGCGCTGCAAGTTGTCTTCGATGCGTTGACAACGCTCGGCGTCCACATCGAGTGCCAACACGTGTGCATTGGGGTAGCAGACCAGCAGGTGACCTGTTTTGCCGCCAGGTGCCGCGCAGGCATCCAGAATGCGCCACGCTTGCCCTGCCTCACGCCCTTGCAGCAGCAGTGGGGCTGCCACTTGCGCGGCGGCGTCTTGCACCGACACATGGCCCAGAGCAAAGCCGGGCAATTGGTGCACGGGCACCGCGCGCTCGAGTTGCAAACCCGATGCGCCCACGGGCTGGGCGGCCAACCCAATAGCCAGCAGCTGTGCTTGGTACTCGGCCACGCTGTGGTGACGGGTGTCCACACGCAGGCTCATGGGGGCCGGTTGTTGCGCCATGCCGAGCAGTGTTTGCCAGTCTTCAGGGTATTCGTCCTGCACACGCGTTACCCACCAGCGCGGGTGGTTCCAGCGTGCCTGTGGGTCGCTGTCCGTTTCTGCCACCAAGGCTTCACGTTCACGCATGAAACGCCGCAAGCAGCCGTTGATGAACCCGCTTTGTGCCTGCGTCTGCCTTTGCTGGCGAGCGGCCTCGACCGCTTGGTTGACCAGGGTGTGCACCGGGTAGGGTGCATCGTCCCCCTGCCAGCTCAGGGCCAGCGCCGTGCACAACAGGGCGTCGGCCGCTGGAGGCGGTGCCTTGCTGGCCAAACGCTCGCGCAGCGCCATGGCTCGGCCCAATTGCCGCATCACCTGAAAAGTGAGGGCTTGAACCCCCGGTCGCAGCTCGGGCGTCACGCTGGCCAATTCAGCGGTCAAAGAGCGTCCGGCCCGCACCGCCTGAACCACCGCAGCCGTGACCTGCAGCTGCCGCCACAGCGGCGGGGACTGGCCCGTGCTTGAATCGCCTGCTCTTGGGCTTTGAGGTCGTGCGACTGCTGGCAGTGTTGAGGCTCCCGCCTGGTGCGTTCGGGGCTTTTGGCTCATGGCGGCGAATCTCAGTTGAACGCCATGGTCAAGTCCATGCGCACAGCGGGTTTGAAGTTCAAACGCCGCGCCAGCCAAGAGGCCGGTCGCATGATCAAGGCATCGTTGTAAGCACCAACAGCCACATGGTAGGGAATCATGGCGGCGGGCAGGGTCTGGCGCATGCGGTTGAGCGCGATGTCCAGATCGGGGCGTATGGCTGCATTGGCTTGTTGCTGCAACAAGCGGATTTCACTGACCAGCAGCAGGTGCTGGCTGATCACCTGTTTTTGCACCACTTCGTCCAGTGGCTGCATTCGGGCCTGCGTGAGAGCTTCCAGCATCTGGTCGCTGGCGTTTTGCAGGGCTTGCAGTTCCAGCGCCTCGTCCTCGCTGACCAAGCTTTGGCGTGCCGCCAAGCCCCCTTGCAAACGCACCAACAGGCGCAGCCAAACAGCGTCCACACTGCTCCATTGGCGCACGACTTCAGAACGCAAGCGCACCAGGCGGTTGTGCGCACCCACCGACCAGAACAGGCACAAGGCCAGCACCACACCCACCACCAGAGCACCCATGTTGCATTCCTCGCAGGTCACGTCCAAACAAAAACAGCCCCTGACCACATGGCGGTACAGGGGCTGAATGGGCTCACCGCGCAGGCGGTGAGTTCATCGCTCAGGCGGCTTCGCCAGCGTCGGTGACCGCGTCTTCAGCCGTGTCGCCCGCCAAATCCGCTGCTTCTGCATCGGCAATGGCTTTGCGCTCGGCGTCGTCCATGGCGTCCTTCACAGCACGGGCTTTGTGATAAGCCAAACCCGTACCGGCAGGAATCAAACGACCCACGATCACGTTTTCCTTCAGACCACGCAATTCGTCGCGCTTGCCCATGATGGCCGCTTCGGTCAACACACGGGTCGTTTCCTGGAAGGAAGCGGCCGAGATGAACGAGTCGGTCGACAAAGACGCCTTGGTGATGCCCAGCAACAAGTTGCTGAAGGTCGCAGGGATCTTGCCTTCGGCTTGCAGGGCGTCGTTGGTGTTGAGCATTTCGGAACGTTCCACTTGCTCACCCGAGATGTAGGTGGACTCACCAATGTTCTCGACCACCACGCGGCGCAGCATCTGGCGAACAATCACTTCGATGTGCTTGTCGTTGA
>JBIKRC010000027.1:0-12364 GCA_044349375.1 Limnohabitans sp. | reverse complement strand
TCAAACAATGCACCCGTGACCCCGCCTGCAGAGTCGGGACCGCTAAAATCGGTGCATGACCGCTGATTCTGCCTCCATTGACCTCAAGCATCATTTCCTGATCGCCATGCCCGGGTTGGAGGACGAGACATTCGCCCGCAGCGTCATCTACATGTGCGAGCACAGCCCCCGGGGGGCCATGGGCCTGATCATCAACAAACCCTCTGACATCAGCATGCGCCTCTTGTTTGACAAGGTGGAGCTGCCCCTGCGCCGGGAAGACCTGATGCAAAACCCGGTGGGTCACGGCGGGCCAGTGCAAACCGAGCGCGGCTTTGTGCTGCACGACCCCTTGCACGACCCCCTGCGCATGAACAAGCCCGAACAAGAAGGCGCGGCCTACGCCTCGACGCTCACCGTGCCCGGTGGTCTGGAGATGACCACCTCGCGCGACGTCCTCGAAGCCCTGTCTTCTGGCGCAGGCCCGCGCCGCGTGCTGGTCACGCTAGGCTATGCGTCTTGGGGTGAAGGCCAGCTTGAATCCGAGTTGGGCGAAAACACCTGGCTCACGGTGGCGGCCTCGGCCGAAGTGATTTTTGAGGTGCCCATGGCCGAGCGCTACGACCGCGCCCTGGACCTGCTGGGCCTCAAAAGCTGGATGCTCTCGCCTGATGCGGGGCACGCATGAACAGCACGCCCGATCAAGCCATCCCGTCCCATCACCAGAGTTTTCTGGCCTTTGACTATGGCCTCAAGCGCACTGGCGTGGCCGTGGGCAATCGGTTGATGAAGTCGGCTACCCCCCAAGGCACCATCGCCGCCGAGGGCGACGCCCGCTTTGAGCACATCGCCAAACGCATCAAAGAGTGGCAACCCGACGCGCTGGTGATCGGCGTGCCCACCCACCCGGACGGCGGAGAACACGAAAACACCTTGCGCGCCCGCAAGTTCGGCCGCCAGTTGCGTGGCCGTTTTGGCCTGTCGGTGTACGAGGTGGACGAGCGTTACACCACCACCGAAGCGCATTCTTATGGCGCCAAAGACGCCGATGCGGCGGCAGCGGCGATCATTCTGGACCAATTCTTAAGGAGCCTGCCATGAGTGCTTTGGCGTTGAATGCAGAAGCCCTGTACCAAGAACTTTTGCGCGGCGTGCGCAGCTTGTGTCAGGCTGATACCCGCTTGGTGGGCATCACCTCGGGTGGTGCCTGGCTGGCCCAGCGCCTGCAACGCGACCTGGGCCTGGCCGGTGAAGCGGGTCAGGTGTCTTCGGTCATGCACCGCGACGACTTTGCCCAGCGCGGCTTGTCGTCCGGTGGTCAGACCAGCATGCCGTTTGAGGTGGCTGGGGCCGACATCCTGATCCTCGACGATGTGCTCTACACCGGCCGCACGATTCGCGCCGTGCTGAACGAAATTTTTGACTACGGCCGTCCCGCCCGCGTGCAGCTGGCCGTGCTGGTGGACCGCGGTGGGCGTCAGCTGCCGGTGCAGGCCGACTTTGCTGCTACCCGTGTGGCCCTGCCCGAGACCCAATCGCTGGCGCTGGCCCGCGACGAGGCGGGTCGATTCAGTTTCGAAGTGGAGAACAAAGCCTGATTGAGGTGAAAACAACATGCTCTACAAACGCAACAACCCCCAACTCAACAAGAACGGCGAGCTGATCCACCTGCTCTCCACCGAAGGCTTGTCCAAGGACATCCTCACCCACATCCTCGACACGGCGGCCAGCTTCGTCAGCGTGAGCGACCGCGAGGTCAAAAAGGTGCCCCTCTTGCGCGGCAAGAGCGTCTTCAACCTGTTTTTTGAAAACAGCACCCGCACCCGCACCACCTTCGACATCGCGGCCACGCGCCTTTCGGCCGATGTCTACACGCTCGACATTGCCCGCTCGTCTGCCGCCAAGGGCGAGTCGCTGCTCGACACGATTGCCAACCTGAGCGCCATGGCGGCCGACATTTTTGTGGTTCGCCACAGCGAGTCGGGCGCGCCGTATTTGATTGCCCAACACGTTGCGCCTCATGTGCATGTGGTCAACGCGGGTGACGGGCGGCACGCCCACCCTACCCAGGGGCTGCTGGACATGTACACCATCCGGCACTACAAGAAAGATTTTTCCAACCTGACAGTGGCCATCGTGGGCGATGTGCTGCACTCGCGCGTGGCGCGGTCTGACATCCACGCGCTCACCACGCTGGGCTGCGCCGAAGTGCGTGTGGTCGGCCCCAAAACGCTGGTGCCCGCCGACATGGCGCAAATGGGCGTGCGCGTGTTCAACAACCTCGAAGAAGGCATCAAGGGCTGCGACGTGGTCATCATGCTGCGACTTCAAAACGAGCGCATGAGCGGCGCGCTGCTGCCCTCCAGCCAGGAATACTTCGAGAGCTTTGGCCTCACCCCCGAAAAACTGCAACGGGCCAAACCCGACGCCATCGTCATGCACCCGGGCCCCATCAACCGGGGGGTCGAGATCGACTCGGCCGTGGTCGACGGCCAGCAAAGCGTGATCTTGCCGCAGGTGACCTTTGGCATCGCGGTGCGCATGGCGGTGATGAGCATCGTCGCAGGCAACGAGGCTTAAGGAAAAACCATGAAGCTCTTGATTCAAAACGGCCGCGTGATCGACCCCGCCAGCGGCTTTGACCAAACCGCCGATGTGGCGATCGCCGCTGGCCGCATCGTGGCTGTGGGCCAGTTGCCCGCCGACTTCAAGCCCAACCGCGTGATCAACGCCCAAGGCTGCATCGTGGCCCCGGGTCTGGTGGATCTGGCTGCGCGTCTGCGCGAGCCAGGGCAGGAACACGCGGGCATGCTCGAGAGCGAAATGGCCGCCGCTGTGGCCGGTGGCGTGACCAGCCTGGTCTGCCCGCCCGACACCGAGCCGGTGCTCGACGAACCCGGTCTGGTCGAGATGCTGCGCTACCGCGCCGAAAAACTGCACCAAGCCCGTGTGCTGCCGCTGGGTGCATTAACAGTCGGTCTGAAAGGCGATGTGCTGACCGAAATGGGACAACTCACGGCGGCAGGTTGTGTGGGTTTTTCTCAGGCCGAGGTGCCGATCTCCAGCACCCAGGTGCTGCAACGTGCGCTGCAATACGCCAGCACCTTTGGCTACACCGTCTGGTTGCGACCGCAAGAGTTGCACTTGGGCAAGGGTGTGGCCGCCAGCGGTGCCTTGGCCACACGCATGGGTTTGTCGGGCGTGTCGGTGGCGGCCGAAACCATTGCCTTGCACACCATCTTCGAGCTGGTGCGCTCGACGCAGGCCCGCGTGCACCTCTGCCGCATCAGCAGCGCCCAAGGCGTCGCGCTGGTGCGCCAGGCCAAGGCTGAGGGCTTGCCCGTGACGGCCGATGTGAGTATCAATTCGCTGCACCTGACCGACGCCGACATGGGCTACTTTGACAGCCGTGCGCGCCTGACGCCCGTGCTGCGCCAACAGCGCGACCGCGACGCCCTGCGAGCAGGCTTGGCCGATGGCACGATCGATGTGCTGGTGTCGGACCACAGCCCGGTGGACGCCGACGCCAAGGCCCTGCCGTTTGCCGAAGCCGAACCCGGCGCCACCGGCATGGAGGTGCTTTGGAGCCTGGCCCTCAAGTGGGGTCAGGAGGCCGATTTGCCTCTGTCGCAAGTGCTCTCGCGCCTCACCGCCGACCCGGCCCGCGTGCTGGGCACCACCCTGGGCAGCCTGCAAGACTCGGTGGGTCATCTGGCCGTGGGGGGCGTGGCCGATGTGTGCGTGCTGTCCACCGAAGGCCACTGGCTGGTGTGCGACGCAGCGCTGCGCAGCCAAGGCAAGAGCACACCGTTTTCCGGCTACGAGTTACCCGGCCGCGTGCTGGCCACGGTGGTCGGCGGGCAAGTGGCGTTCGAGGCCTGATCGTTGAACAGCCATGGATTTAAGTCTGAAAAATGACCGCAGCATGAGGACAAGATGCTGACCGTGTCTGCGATTTGGAGATTCCTGCGGGGGCTTTGGCATGTGCTCATGGGCATGTGGACCATTTACCTGCGCTTTCCACAGCTCTCGCCAGAGCAGCGTGAGATGCGCGTGCAAGCCTGGGCGCTGCAGTTTCTGGCGCTGTGGGGCATCCATTTGCGGGTGTTGGGCCAACCGGTGCCCAGCGGACCCGCGCTCATGGTGGCCAACCACATCTCATGGCTCGACATCCTGGTCATTCACGCGGCCAGGCACTGCCGATTTGTCTCCAAATCCGACGTCCGAGACTGGCCTTTGGTGGGCACGCTGGCCACGGGTGCGGGCACGCTGTACATCGAACGCACCAACCGCAAAGACGCGCTGCGCATGGTCAAAGACATGGCCGACGCCATGAAGAATGGCGATGTGGTGGCGGTGTTTCCAGAAGGCACCACCAGTGACGGGCGCGAGTTGCTGCCCTTTCATGCCAACCTGATCCAGGCGGCCATCCAGGCTGAAGCCATGGTGCAGCCCATGTCGCTCAAATTCGTCGATGCCCAAACGGGCGAGCTCAGTTTTGCGCCGTGCTACATCGGCGACGACACCCTGATTGGCTCTATGTGGCGCACACTGAAAGCCCGCCGTATCGAAGCCGTGGTGCACTTTGGCGAACCCCAAGCCGCCATAGGTCGTGACCGCCGGGCCTGGGCGCGGGATTTGCGTGAAGAGGTGATTCGTTTGCGGGATACTTTTTAAGCTGCAGCTCAAGTGCCTGCAAGATTGCATTCAGCCTCAACCCACATCTGGGCTCATGTTGGCAACACCAACCCAACAGGCAGAATTTTCAAATGAATTTGACCGGCTGGTATTGCGGGTCGGTGTGCTCACAAGCCTCTGCTTGGGCACAGGGCATCTGGCACAGATCGCGGTCGCTCACCGGACAGGCGCGGTTGAAGGTGACGACGTGGTCCACTTCGGCCCGAATACCGATCCATTCCCCGAGCTTGTGGTCGTGGTGGCTGGGCACATGGGCCATCAGTTGCTCGCCCGTGGCCAAGCGCAGGGTATACAAAAACTCCGAGCCCCGAAAAGCCTTTCGGATGATCTGAGCTTTCACCGGGGCATCGTCGTCGTGCACGATGTCGTCGGCCCGCAGCAACACGTCGCACTGGCCGTCCTCAAACGCGCAAGGCAAAGGGCATTCGGCCACATCGCGCAACTCGCCCACCGGGGTACTGACCAGGATGTGTCCGTCCACTTCGCGCAGCGTGGCAGGGGTGAACACGCCATGGCCAATGAAGTCGGCCACAAAGCGGGTGGCTGGGCGGTGGTAAAGGCTGTAGGCATCGTCCCACTGGTGCAGCTGGCCTTCGTTCATGACGCCGATCACGTCGCCGATCGCAAATGCTTCGAGTTGGTCGTGTGTGACCAGCAGGGCAGTGGCCTGGGCGGCTTTGAGGATGTTGCGCACCTCATGGGCCAGGCGTTCGCGCAGGTCGATGTCCAGATTGGAAAACGGCTCGTCCAGCAGCAGCAGGTCGGGTTTGGGGGCCAGGGCGCGTGCCAGCGCCACGCGTTGCTGCTGGCCGCCCGAGAGTTCGTGCGGAAAGCGCTTGTCAGAGCCGGTCAGACCCACGAGTTCCAGCACCTCGTCGACACGTTTTTGGCGCTCGGCTTTGGGCAGGTTTTCCAGGCCAAAGCCGACGTTGCGGCCCACATCCATGTGCGGAAAGAGCGCATAGTCCTGAAACACCATGCCGATGCGTCGGCGCTCGGCCGGTTCGGTATGGCCCATTTCGCTGACCACACGGTTCGACAGCAAAATCTGCCCACCCGTAACGGGCTCCAGCCCCGCCACAGCCCGCAGCAAGGTGGTTTTGCCGCAGCCAGAAGGCCCGATCAGCACGCCAATATCGCCCGATCGCAACCCAAGGTTCACCCCTCGCACGGCGGGCGCGGTGCTGCCAGGGTATTGAATGTCCAGTTGGCGCAGTTCTAAAAACATGGTTGTGATTGTAGGCAGGTTGTTTTGCGCTCCTACAATCCAAGCCTATGCTGACCACTTTGGCCCGCCGTTTATCGGGTCTCTCTTCTTTGCTCTTTGCCTTGCTGGCGTTGGCTTTGGCCCTGCCGGTTTTGGCCGTGCTCGGCTCGTGGCTGCAGTGGAGTGGCGAGAGCGGCAGCATCTTGCGCGAAATGGCCGCCACCGTGCTGCCCGATTACGCGCTGACCACGGTGGCCCTGTGCCTGATGGTGGCGGTGGGCGTGACGATGCTGGGCTTGGCCACCGCCGCTCTGGTGACGCTGTTTGATTTTCCGGGGCGCGGGGTGTTTGAGTGGCTGCTGCTGCTGCCGCTGGCCATGCCCGCTTATGTGGTGGCTTATGCCTACACCGACTTTTTGCAGTTCAGTGGGCCGCTGCAAGTGGCCTTGCGCGAAGCGCTGGGCTTGCAGGGGCGTTTGTGGCCCGATGTGCGCACCGTCTGGGGCGCGGCGCTGGTGTTCACGCTCTCGCTTTACCCCTATGTGTACTTGCTGGCCCGCACCGCCTTGGTGGAGCGGGCTTCGGGCTTGATGGAAGCGGCACGATTGCTGGGGGCGCCACTGTCACGCCGCATCCGCGAAATCGCCTTGCCGCTGGCCCGACCCGCCGTGGCTGCGGGTGTGGCGCTGGCGCTCATGGAAACCCTGGCTGACTTTGGCGTGTCCAGTTACTTTGGCATCCAGACCTTCACCGCAGGCATCTACAAGGCCTGGCTGTCCATGGACAACCGCATTGCCGCTGCGCAGCTGGCCACAGTGCTGCTGGCGGTGGTGGTGGTCTTGCTGCAGTTGGAGCAACGCGCCCAAAAGCGCATGCGCTTCAACCAGGGCCGTGGCTCGCGCCAGGGCTCGGCTGAGGCGCAGCCGGTACAGCTGCACGGCACGCGCCGAGTGCTGGCGTGGACGGTGTGCAGCTTGCCGGTGTTGCTGGGTTTTGTCTTGCCTGTGCTCATCATGCTGCGCGCTTTGATGGGCGAGACCACCGCGTTGCCTTGGGAGCGTTTTGGCCAATGGGCCTGGACCAGTTTGCGACTTGGCGCGGTGACCGCCGTGCTCGCCGTGGGCGTGGCGATGGCCTTGTCTTTCAGTGTGCGCACACGCGGTGATGCGCTCAGCCGTTGGTCGATTGCACTGGTGGGTTTGGGTTATGCCATTCCCGGGGCGGTGGTGGTGGTGGGCTTGTTGCTGCCGGTGGGCTGGATTCAGCACATCTGGCCCGCGTCTTCGGCCGGGTCCTGGATCACGGCCACCTCGCTGGGGCTGGTGTGGGCGTATCTGGTGCGCTTTTGCGCGGTGGCTTTGCAATCGGTACAAAGCGGCTACGCCCGCATTCCTGTCAGCCTCGATGATTCGGCCCGCATGCTGGGCGTGACCGGTTGGGGCCTGATGCGCCGCGTGCACGCCCCCTTGCTGCAACGCACCACCATGGCGGCGGCCTTGCTGGTGTTTGTGGACGTGATGAAGGAGCTGCCCGCCACCTTGGTGCTGCGCCCTTTCAACAGCGACACCCTGGCTGTGGTGGCTTATCAGCTGGCGCGAGATGAGCGCCTGGGCGAGGCCGCGCTACCCTCGCTGGCGCTGGTGCTGGTGGGCTTGATTCCGGTGATCTTGCTCAGCCGTACCCTCCGACAAAAACATGTGTAATTCAAATTTCATTGGGTCGGATCACTAAAGCGATTGCCGGTAGCGTTCCATCATCTGGTCCTGGGTTTCGGCCTCGATCTCCTCGCCCTTGAAGGCGCGAATCTGGTCGCGCAGCATCTCGGCCATGCTGGGCAGCTGCGCCCGTTCAGTTTGGCTTGAAGCGTCCCACAGCTTGGAGCGCATGAACGCCTTGGCGCAGTGCAAATACACCGACTCCACCGCCACGCGGATCACCAGCGCGGGCGCGCGCCGTGCATCGGCACACAGCCCCAAGTCGACCGGGTTGGTGGACAGCACAGCTCGGCCATTCACGCGCAAGGTCTCGTCAAAACCCGGCACCATGAACAACAAACCCAGCCGCCCCGTGGCGATGATGTTCTCCAGCGTGTCCAGCCGGTTGTTGCCCGGCGCGTCGGGCAACAGCAGCGTGTATGCATCGGGCACCTTGATGAAACCCGGCTCGCCCCCACGAGGCGAGGCGTCCATGTGTCCGTCTGCATCGCTGCTGGCCAGCACCACAAAGGGCGACAGGCCAATGAACTGCAGCGCATGCGCGTCGATCGACGGAATTTCCTTTTTGAGCGCACGCTCACGGGCGGGGCCGTAGAGGGCGCGCAGGGCGGGGAGGGTGGTGATGTGTTGGGCTGACATGGTTGGCTGAGCTGAGGCGAAATACCCAAATTGGGTTTATGTGAACCCAATTCTTAAGCCTGTTCGCCCAACAAAGCCTGGACAGCAGTGATTAACCCTGTCTTTAAGGTTTGGATGGCCAATGACGCTTCACGCAAATACCACAGAAATGCGCGAGGGTCACGCTGCATAAATCGACTCGCGGTGCTGGTTGATGCTGGCCAGCACAAAGGGGTTGCGCACGGCACCGGGCTCGATCAAATCGACACCCCGGCCCAGCAGTGTTTCCAGCTCTGACTTGATGCCAAAAAAGCGGTGCAAGTCTGCGGGTGCCTCGGGTGAAAACTCCACCAAAAAGTCCGCATCGCTGCGCTCGGCGTCAAAGTCGTCGGCACGGGCGGCCGAGCCGAACACCTCCAGTCGGCGGATTTGGTATCGCTGACAGATGGCCGAAATGTCGGCGCGGTGTTGGGCAATGGCGGGGTGCATGGGGCAAGTTTAGCGATGTTCTGTGAGCACGGGGATTCAAGCTACTTTGAAAGCGCACGCCGATCTCAAAACCCCGACCCCGGTTCACTCAGAAACGCCAGCTTCTCGGGGGTGGACTCGCGGCACTATCGCTGTGTGGGCTTTTCAAGTTTTTTGCAAAGCTTGCCAAACCAGCTGCGTGGCTTTGATCAGGTCGGCGACCAAGCGTTCATCGACATCCATCATGCCTTCGTACTCGCCCAGGTTGCGCTTGTTGTGACACAAGTCGAGCACGCGCCAAACCTCTGGCCCCAGCCCCAAGGTGTGGGGCAATGCCTGAAAGACGATGTAGCGGTTGCTGGGCCGAAAGCCTTGTTTGCGCAGCGCGGCCAGGCACAAGGCGTGCGCGGCGTTGTAGGCCAGATCAAAACGGCTTTCCAGCGCCAGTGTGGCGTTGCTGGCATCGGTCAGACGGGTGCTGCCCGTTCGCATCAAGCCTGCGATTTCTGCGGTATCGGGCAGCTCAGCTTTGAGTGAGCCGCTGGGGCCGCTCAGGTTTTCAAGTGGGTTGGGTGGGCTCATGTTGCGGTGACTCCTCCTGACCGATCAGCCATATTTTTGGCTGTTGCATTACACGGTTGATGAAGGCATTGTCACCCAGTTGGCGAGCTTTGAAGTCGGTTGCAGCGTAAATTGCAGGGTTGATGGGGCGGCCCAGCGTTTGGCTGGCAGGCTCCAGCGCCGCAAATACATCGCCATAGCCCAGCGTGTCGCTGACCAGCAGCACGTCGATATCGCTGGCGCTGGTGTCTTGCTGCTTTGCCATGGAGCCAAACACAAACGCCACCGAAATCTGCGACGCAATGGGCAATAGCGCGGTGCGCAACACATCGGCCAACCCCATGGTTTTGAGCACCAAAGAGCGCAGCTCGGTAAACACGGGTGAAGCCGCGTTGGCCTGAAAGTGTTTTTGGTTGCCCTGTTTGCGAACCGAGAGCAAACCCGCTGCAGCCAGATCGGCCAACTCGCGCTGCACCGCCCCTGCGCCCGAGTGAGCCAAGCCAATGACTTCGTTGGTGTAGAAGCTGCGGTCTGGTGCGCCGAACAACACGGCCAGCACGCGTTGGCGCACCTTGGAAAACAGCGCGTCAGCGATGGAGGAGGAGTTTGGCGGAATTATCGTACCCATAATGGGTTTTATCATACCCTATTTGGGTATTTTTCTTGGGTCAGAAAACAGGCTATTGGCCGCTACTCAAAATCCCGACCCCGGCTCACTCAGAAATGATGGCGTCGAGTTGAACTTTGAGTGTGGGCAGGGCTGTTTGCAGCGTGTCCCAAACCACGGCCAGGTCGATGTCGAAATAACCGTGTGCAATGCGGTTGAGCATGCCCTGCGCGAAATCGAGCTGCGTCATGCCTTCTGTGAACGACAGTGCGTCAGCGATCGCTTGGCGCATGTGGCCCAAGTAATCGGGCAAACGGTTGATCGTCATAGCGGACGGGCTTCTTGCACCACCGCATCTCGAAATGTGGCAGGCAAGTCTCTGGGGGTGAGCACATCGACGGACACGCCCAACAAGGTTTGCAACTCGTCTTGCAAGCCACCCAGGTCAAACAGTGTGGTGCCGGGCAGAGGGTCGACCAACAAATCCAAGTCGCTGCCTTCGATGTCTTGACCATGCAAAGCCGAGCCAAACACCCGTGGGTTTTCCACGCGATAACGGGCTGCGGCTTGGCAGACGGCGTCGCGGTGCTGGCTGAGTGCTTGGGAGGGGCGCATGGGCAGTAGTTTAAAGCGATTGACCACAGCTGCCTATCCAAGAGAGGCAACCGACAAGAGGGCAGCCAAAACCCCGACTTGCTCACTCAAAAAAGCCAGCTCCTCGGTCGTGGACTCGCTGCGCATAAAGTCCGTAAGTAAGCAAAAGAGTTAAGTTGATCTAGAATGTGCAGAATTCTGTAATGTCCAAGGAGCCAGTCATGGGTTTTTCTGCCAGCGACGTCGTGCCATTTACACAAGCACGCTCCCATCTGTCCGAACTGGCCGACCAGGCCAAGGCCGGGGCAGAGAAGATCATCACCAAAAACGGCGAGAGCTACGTTGCGCTGATCGACTCTGACCGCCTGGACTACTACCACCGGCTGGAGCGCGAACGCATTCACCTGCTGTTGATCGACGACGCCAAGCGCGGCCTGGCCGACATCACCGCAGGCCGCACGTTTGAAGCAGACGCCGCGCTGGCCCAGCTGCAACAGCAGCGCAAGACCGCTATCAAACTCCCCGCCAAACAACGTGGCTGAACAGCTGTACCGGGTCGAGCTGACCGCCAGCTTCTTGGAGCGCCTTGAATCCATTGAGGCGTTTTTGGTGGAAGCGGATGCGGGCTTTGCGTTCGATGACTTGCTGGCCGAAATTCGCGCCACCGTCATCCCGAACCTGCGGCGCTTTCCGCGCATCGGGCGGCGCTACCTGGGCAACCCACCCCAGTCGGCAGAAGCGCTGGCGCTGTTGGCGGCCATGCCTGCGGGCGCACCCCATGCCCTGCGCGAATACCTGCATGGCGACTACCTGATGCTGTATCTGGTGGAGGATGCAAGCACTAAGGCCGAAGTCAGGGTTTACCTGCTGACCATCCGGCATCACAGGCAACTCTCGTTTGACTTTACTCGCTTGTGGCCTTCAGCGCCTTGAACTTAGGGGCGTGCTGCGCGTTCAGTTGGCATCAATGCCGATGACGCTCTGTCGCTTGACCTCGTCCAAAGTCTTGCTCGATGCCGTTTTCCATTCGACCCATCCATTGGCTGATCTGCCCATGACCGCCATAGCTGCAGTGCTTGGGCTGGAAAATAAATGGTCGCGTGTGAAGACCAGCAGTGCTCCAGTGCTACCAGTGTGCTTTGCCAGCACGCCTTCGGTGATCAATTGGCTTCGCACCCGCTCGTGTGATGTGCCCAGAATGGATGCAACGATTTCAGCGCGCCCTTTGGAGCCCTTGTGCACCACAAAACCCTCGGCGGTGTACTCACCTACGCCATCGGCACCCGAGCCTTTGCAATAAAACAGCTCTACCTCGCCTTTGGCAGAGGGGGCGTTGCTCAATGGTTCGAAGATCGGCTGGCCCAGCGTCGCCAGCAGCGTGGCGGCGGTTTCGTGAATCTCGTGGCAATCGGCTTGCAGCGGTGCGGGCGTGTAGGGCTGTGAGCCGGTATTGCCGTTTTCCGAGCCGAATCGCCCCGCTTTTGTTGCTTCGGCAATGGCCAGCCATTCAAGAAACAGGGCATGCGTTTGCGTCAAACTGTTGGTCAGCGAAATAACCACGAAAGCGCGATTCCAGAAATCTTTGTTCTGGTGGTGTTGCTCTAGGCGCTTGCCCACACTGCCGGATTGCCCGATGTAGGTGCGTGGCAAGCCAGCCTCGGACAATTCACCCATCAAAAAGTACACGCCAACTTGTTGAGCCTCAGGCATTTTGAGGAAGTCGGCCAATTGGCTGCGTGGCACCTCGATCACGCGAACAATGCGCGTTGTGATCTCGGCCACACGTATGCCGCGAGGGTCGCCGGATGGGAGGAAGATTTGGATGGTTTGTGGGCGTGGTTTCAAAGGAATGACTCTTGAAATTCTTCAAGCCGCTTGCAGATGGCCCAGTGGTAGCTTGGATACAGACAGGTTGTT
>JBIKRC010000297.1:0-3289 GCA_044349375.1 Limnohabitans sp. | reverse complement strand
GGCCCTGCAAGAGATGACCCCGGCTCCGCTGCGTGCGCGCCTTATCTCGCTGATCATCATGTTCAACATGGTCCTGGGTTCGCTCAGCCCGGCCGTCGTGGGTGCCATCTCCGACGCCCTGAAGCCGCGTCCTGACGGCCTGATGTTGGCGATGACGGCCACATCCACCACCGCCCTTTTGTTGGCCGCTGGATTGATGCTGCTCTGCGGCCGTGGCTATGTGCAGACCACACGCGCCGCGCGCGCCGTCGAGGCGTCCTGAACGTCTGGCGCAGCATGGTTCGGTCGATGCCAGGCGGAAGCAAGGCAGCAAGGTCAGATGGCCGCAGCCAAACCATGTCCTGGAAAAAAACGGTACTAGGCGATGACGCAGCAGGCGTTCCGTCTGAACATCGTCAGAGCGCAGGTTTCAACTGAAGTCTCCGCCCCGCAAGCAAGAAATGGAGTCGATGCGCACGACGGTCCCTCCAGATTTGGTGTCTACGGCTGCACCATCCGTGACACACCATGTGGCGTGGTCCATCTGTTCCGAGTAGTGCCGCGCCCTCCAGAGCAACTCGGCCGGGTCGATTTCGCCAAATGCCATGGCTTTGCCCGCCCGCAGCACCCGGGCGGTGACCAGGGCGTCTTGTCCTGAAAGAGGCTTCATGAAGCAGCTCGACAGCTGCACGGTGCTGCAGGTCTTTAGCTTCAAACTTCAAAGTGTCTGACCCCTATACTGAGCATTCTGAATTTGACCTTCACCAAGCGCATCAGCGCCTCATGGGCAATTGAACACTTTCTCAACACCATGACTTCTTCCATCCTTGTTCTTGGCGCTGGCATGGTCGGCACCTGCACCGCCTTGCATTTGCAGCAGCGGGGCTTCGATGTGGTGCTGGTAGACCGGCGCGCACCGGGCCAAGAGACCTCGTTGGGCAACGCCGGCCTGATCCAGCGCGAGGCGGTCGAGCCCTATGCTTTTCCGCGTGAGGCTGGCTTTTTGCTCAATGCTGCCTTAGGGCGGGGGGCCGAGGTGCACTGGCATGCGCGGGGCCTGTGGCAGATGGCCGGATCGCTGTGGGCGTATTACAAAAACTCGCACCCCCAGCCCCATGCCCGCGCCGCCGAGGGTTACAGCCGCCTGATCGCCCACGCCACCGATGAGCACGACCTGTTGATCGCCGCTGCGGGTGCGCAGGATCTGGTGGCGCGTGAAGGTTTCCGTTTTGTGTACCGCACGGCCGAGGCCTTTGACAAGGCGGCGCAGCGGGCCGACCGTTTGCGCACCCGTTTGGGCGTGCGCTCGCAGGCCGAAAACACGGCCCGGCTGGCGCAGGCCGAGCCCGCCTTGCGCGTGCCATTGGCGGGGGCCTTGCATTGGCTGGACTCCTGGGCGGTGAACGATCCCGGCGCTTTGGTGCAGCGTTATGCAGAGCTGTTTGTGGCCCGTGGCGGACGCTTGTTGACGGGCGATGCCGCCAGCTTGCAGCCGCAAGGCGCGGGCTGGTCGGTGCAGACCACGGAGGGCCGTGTGGCGGCCCAGCAGGCGGTGCTGGCGCTGGGACCTTGGGCCGACGGCCTGATCCGCACACTGGGCTATCGGTTCCCGCTGTTCATCAAGCGTGGTTACCACCAGCACTACACCTCGCCCGCCCCATTGCGGCAGCCGGTGCTCGATGTCGAACGCGGCTATGTGCTGGCCCCCATGCAGCGCGGCCTGCGCTTGACGACGGGTGCTGAATTTGCGCCCATCGATGCCCCGCCCACCCCGGTGCAACTGGCCAAGGCCGAAGCGCTGGCGCGCGAGTTGGTGGATTTGGGCAAGCCTTTGCCCGAGCCGCCCTGGCTGGGCGCACGCCCCTGCACCGCTGACATGCTGCCCGTGATGGGGCCCGCGCCGCGCCACCGGGGCCTGTGGTTCAACTTTGGCCACGCGCACCAGGGCTTCACGCTGGGGCCAGTCGCCGGGCGGCTGCTGGCCGAGATGGTCAGTGCTGAAAACACCTTGCTGGACCCGGCACCCTATCGACCGGCGCGGTTTGCTTGAAATGCCGTTGCGGGCACTGGCGCTGGCAAGCGCCTGTTTTGTCTAAAGTCTGGTGCTATCGCGCAGGACACAGCGGTGCGCCACGGGTCGCTTTAAACTGAAATCTTGTTTCACCGACCCGCAGGCATGGCATGAACCGCTTTTCACCCTCCACTCCCCGCATTCCCGGCATCCGCTTTGTGCATTCGCCGGGTCCGACCCATGTGCCCGACGAGGTCATGCACGCCATGCAGCGGCCCATGACCGATTTGTCCGACCCCCGGGTGGCGGCCATGATCGCCGAATGTGAAAGCGGCATGAAGCGTCTGCTGCACAGCCCAAACTCCGAGGTGTTTCTGTTTGCCAGCAACGGCCACGGCATGTGGGAGTCGGCAGCGGCCAACCTGGCGTCGCCGCAGCACACCTTGCTGCTGGCCGGTTCGGGCCATTTTTCAGACCAGTGGGCGATCCAGATCGAGGGGCTGGGCATCGCCTTGCAGCGGACACCCTACCAAGAGGGCCACCCCTTTGATGTGGCTGCGATCGAGCAAGCCCTGCGCGAAGACACAAGCCACCGCATCAGCGCGGTGATGGTGGTGCACACCGACACCGCCAGCGGCGTGACCAGCGACCTGGAGGCGGTGCGCCGCGCCATCGATGCGGCGTCGCACCCGGCGCTGTATGTGGTCGACGTGGTGGCTTCTCTGGCCGCCAGCCCGTTTGACATGGACGCCTTGGGCGTGGACGTGGCCCTGGGCAGCTCGCAAAAGGGCCTGATGATGCCGCCCGGCCTGGGCTTTGTGGCCGTGAACGCCCAAGCCATTGCCTGGTCAGCGCAGCACGCTGACCCGCGTTTTTACTGGGACTGGCAACGCCGCCAGTCCACCAACCAGTCGGCCAAGTTTTGCGGCACACCGCCTCTGGCCCACATTGCTGGCTTGGAAACCGCCATCGCCTTGCTCGAAGCCGAGGGCTTGCCACAGGTCTGGGCGCGGCACCAGCGTTTGGCGGGTGCGGTGCACGCAGCGGTGGAGCGCTGGGCAGTGCCGGGGGCCATGCGGTTTCATGCCCGCTTGCCCGAGACACGCTCTGCCTCAGTCACCGCCATCGAGGTGGCACCCGGCATTGACCCCGAAGCCCTGCGCACCGTGGCCCGCGAGCGCTTTCAGGTGGCCATGGCCGGGGGCTTGGGGCCACTGGCTGGGCGGGTATTTCGCATTGGCCACTTGGGCGACATGAACGAGCCCATGATCCTGGGGGCGCTGGCCGGCATTGAAGCGG
>JBIKRC010000026.1:0-12420 GCA_044349375.1 Limnohabitans sp. | reverse complement strand
CAAGCTTGGATGAGGCCCAAACGGATGATGTCCAACCAACCAAAGATTTGAGCGTTCATGAGACCCCCAGCGCATTGATCTGACGCAAGCCCCAGGCACTGACCATCATGCCGCTGACAAACAGGGGAACCCCAAAAGCACTGACATACAAAGCCCGCTCAATCGGTTGCTTCAGAAATTTCCACATCAAGGGCCACTGCAAGAAACTCAAGACCAGCACAGCCAAGGCATGCCAAGGCAATTGCCAATGCATCAGGAGCGCAGCGACCGCCACTTGGGGCAGCCACATCAGCACACAGGCCACGCGCGCCGCGCCCGAGGCCCCCAGTTGAACGGGCAAAGAGGCCACACCCATTTGCCGGTCTCCCTCGATGGCCTTGAAGTCGTTCAAGGTCATGATGCCGTGAGCACCCAAGCTGTACAGCAGGGCCAAGTAAATCGCCTTCTCACCCGGCCACGCACCACCCAACATGACGGCCGTGCCAGTCAGCCATGCCAAGCCTTCGTAACTGAGCGCACATGCCGCATTGCCATACCAACCATTGTTTTTCAGTCGCACCGGTGGCGCGCTGTAGGCCCAAGACAAGGCAATGGCCAGGGCGCAAGCCACAAAGCCCCAAGTGCCCATCAGGGTGGCCCACAGCAAAGACAGAACCGTCCACAAGACGGCGATGCCCAAGCCCCATTGGCCAGGCATGCGGCCTGAAGGGATGGGTCTTTGCGGTTCGTTGATGGCGTCCACATGGCGATCAAACCAGTCATTCACCGCTTGGCTGCTGGCGCAAACCAGGGGCCCAGTCAAAATCAGCCCCAAACAAATCAACAACCAATGGTCTGACAGGCTTTGGCCCGAAGCAACGGCACCACAGGCAAAAGCCCATACCGGTGGGAACCAAGTGATCGGTTTGAGCAACTCCGCCACGGTGCGCAAACGCGGCCGGATCAGCGGTTTTGTCAGTTCAAGGCTCTGGGTGTCCATGCGCCCATTATGAGAAGACTTCCGATGTTGTCAATCAATGTTTACACCGAGTGTAAAAAAATTGAGACACTCCGTCATCAAAGGGTTGATGAATCGGGGTCGTTGTCTGACAAAATGCCAAAGCGACGCAACTTGACATACAGGCTTTGCCGCGAGAGCCCCAACATTTCGGCGGCGGAGGCGCGGTTGTTGTGCGTGAGCTCCAACGCCGCCTCAATGCACATGCGCTCGATGGTGTCCACCGTATCGCCCACAATGTCCTTGATGGGCCGACGACCCACCAACTGCGACAACTCTAAAAAGGGGTTGGGCAGCGCCTGGGCAGCAAGGGAAGTCCCCTGCATGCGGCGGTCCATGTCGCGAACAAACACAGCGTACAAAGGCTCAGGCTTGGCCAAATACACCGCCGAAATCTCCACGGGCAAGGTCATGCCCGACAAAGTGGTCACTTCGGTGGCGAAATTGCGCACTGTCAATTGTTGCTTCAATGAAGTGCTGAGAACACCCCAATCGACTGCGCCCCTGACCAACCAGCGCTCAAGAGGTTGCCCGATCACTTGGGATGCGGCCGTCAAACCCAAGAGAGCCATACCTTCTTCATTGACACTTTTGACCGTGCCTGAAGTGTCCGTGAGCAGCCAGCCGTCTGGGAAATGCGCCATGGCCTGGCTCAAAACGGCGGACGTGTCTGATTCCAGGCCCAAAGCCGCCGAGCTTTCTTGCGGGGTCAAGCGCACCAAAAACTGAGCACCCCCTTCTTGCCTGAAGACCGTGGCAGAGACTGTCATGACCGACGTTGATCCGGCCATGTTGGCTGAGCAGATTTCAATTCGGCCCGTGGCCAATGCGGTCCTGAGCAAGGCCTGAACTTCACCTTGGTTACCCACCTCAAAGCACTCACGGAAATCCCGCCCAACCAAGCGCTTTCCGGTGTCTTTGAAGAGTGCTTGCGCACCGACATTGACTTCCAACAAACGGAAAGAATGGGCATCGACCATCATCACGGCTTCAGGCGAGGTTTCAAACAAAACGCGGTAACGCGCCTCAATGTGCCGCAGTCTCAAATAATCCCGCTCTACCGACTGTTGCGTCTCCACCAAACGGCGTTGCAGTTCGGCCAAACGCTCCATATTGCGCCCCACAGCCAGCAGTTTGTTCCCTTTGAGGTTGACCGTGATGTACTGGATGGCGGCCTCTCCACCCGAGGGGGTGGGATGGTTCACATGCCGCCAAAGGAGGGACGGGGTATCGGCTTGAACTTGGAGCAAGTCTTGGATTTTTTGTTTACTTTCCACCGTGACCGTGTCTGTCCAGCGCCTGCCAATCCATGCTTGGCAGCCCAAGGACGCCATCATGTCCGATCCTGTTGACACATCCTCGACCACACCTTGACCATTGATGATCAGGCTCACATCCGAAACCAAGCCCAATAACTTGGAGAAAGTGTGTGGCTCGAGCTGATCAATGTTCATGGATGACTTTTAAAGATGGCGGGCAAAAAACCCTTCAGTTATAAGGGTGATTATACTCACTGCGGTATGAAAAGAGATCACGCATTAGGAATAAGGGAATATTTGGACAGACCCGATATCACATTTGGTTGACGACCGGTCTTTTTGACCGACTGCGTGACAATGGCCACGGATTGGGTGGCATTGCCATTCAAAAGATGGGTCCCAGGCCAACTCAGCTTCAGGGGCGCAATCTGCGCCATGGGACCGCCGACATACACTTTCAAATTCGGGTTGCCCACCAAGGGCAAGATGTCTGACAAAGCCTGGGCAACAGCGTCTAAATGCCGATCCGTGGACATGGACAGGGTCACCGCATCAAACCAATCCGATTGAAAGACACGCTTGAATTCGGCCATGTCCTGTGGGGCACAGAGGGTCACATTCCAGCCCGCATGGCGGAAAAATTCACTCAACATGAAGACCCCTAAACCATGGTGTGATCCGGGCTCGGTCATCAGCAGCAAGTTCAAGCCATTCGGCTCGGAGCAACCCTCCGCTAAAAATACGGAACTGAATTCATGCAAGATTTGGTGCAACCTTGAAAAAGCAATGGTGCAGCGGACAAAGTCGACCTCGTCGGACGACCAACGCTCCCCCAATAATTGGGCTGACAGCCCAATTCCGTTGAGATAAATGTCCGCCAATGCGTGGCCCTGCCTGCGCCACCCCATCAAGATCTCGCGGGTTTCATCCATGCTTTTGAGGGCAGCCTCAGCCAGCAAGACCACCTGGCGGTGATCGAGTGCTGACTTTTGGTCAAACGTCGAGCCCCCAACCAGACGTGGACTGGCGCCCAGCCGAAAGTTGGCCTTTGAAACTTGACTTTCAAACGTCCACCGTTTGTCCTGTGAAACAGCCGCCTTCTCAAATTTAAATTGAGCCACTACAACCACCTCTTATTCAAATTGACGCTCTAGTGTGAAGTAAGTTGGCACCAGTCCATTTAGGTGTAAACCCTGAATGTCACATTTATTGTCAATTTATATTGACACTCCCTGCTTCAGTCCTTAAAGTGAGCTCAGTTGATGTTCAAAAAGGTGAGAAATGCAGCAGTCCCAACCCCAAGCTTTGTACACGCCAGAGCAACGCGCTCGGCGTGATGCGACGAAGTGGACTCTGGTCCAGGGTGTCTTGGCGCCTGTTCAATTTTTGGTTTTTTTGATCAGTTTGTACTTGGTGTTGAACAGCCTGAAAACCGGTGAGCACACCGATTGGGCATTGGCGTCGGTGGTGATCAAGACCCTGGTGCTTTACGCCATCATGATCACGGGTTCCATCTGGGAAAAAGTGGTCTACGGCAAATACCTGTTTGCTCACGCATTTTTCTGGGAAGACGTGGTCAGCATGGTGGTCCTCGCCTTGCATACCGCCTACCTGTGGGTCTGGTGGCAAGGTCAATGGTCTTCCACTGACCTACTGTGGCTGGCACTCGCCGCCTACGGCACCTACTTCATCAATGCGGCGCAATACATCCGCAAATTGCGCATGGCCCGATTGCAAAAAATTCCCGAATTCACCATGGCTTCGAATGCGCAGGTGATCTCATGAGCCCTGTCATCCCCATTCGAGCCGAAGCCGCCCAAGGCTGCACCGATGTCGTCCCGCTGGTCGAGCGCGGGCAAAGAGAAGTGTTCTGCGGTTTGACCGGCATCATCTGGCTGCACCGAAAAATCCAAGACGCCTTCTTTTTGGTGGTGGGTTCACGGACCTGCGCCCACCTGATTCAGTCGGCAGCCGGCGTGATGATTTTTGCCGAACCCCGGTTTGGCACCGCCATCATCGACGAGCGCGATTTGGCTGGCTTGGCAGATACCCATACCGAGCTCGATCGGGTGGTCAATCAACTGCTGTCGCGCCGCCCCGAAATCAAATTGCTGTTCTTGGTGGGCTCATGCCCTTCGGAAGTGATCAAACTGGATTTGTCACGTGCAGCCTCAAGGCTGTCAACGCAATACTCCCCCTCGGTGCGCATCCTGAATTATTCGGGCAGTGGCATCGAAACCACTTTCACGCAAGGTGAAGATGCTTGCTTGGCCTCGATGGTGCCTGAACTTCGAACACCCGCATTGAATCCCACCCCTGAATTGCTGATCGTCGGCACCTTGGCCGATGTGGTGGAAGACCAATTTGTGCGGATTCTGAACCACATGGGCATTGAGCGTGTGCGCTTTTTCCCGCCGCGCCGTGCCGATGACCAACCCAGCATCGGTGCCCACACGCGCTTGCTTTTGGCGCAACCCTTTTTGGCCGATACCGCCCGAGTTCTGCAAGAGCGTGGCGCCAAGCTTTTGCCCGCACCGTTCCCATTGGGCGTGGAAGGCACCAGGGCGTGGCTGCAAGCAGCGGCCACGGCATTTGAGGTCTCTCCTGAAAGGTTTGAAGCCGCTGTGAGCGCGCCTCAGGCCAGGGCCATGGCGTCGCTGGCCAAAGCCAAACTGCACTTGGATGGAAAAAGCATCTTCTTTTTCCCTGACTCGCAACTGGAAATTCCATTGGCCAGATTTTTGTCACGAGAACTGGGCATGCGTTTGCTGGAAGTGGGAACACCGTACTTGCACCGCCAGCACATGGCCAAGGAATTGGCTTGGTTGCCCGCAGGCACCCTGGTCTCTGAAGGTCAAGATGTGGAAAAGCAACTGGACCGATGCCGCAACCTGCGCCCCGACATGGTGGTGTGTGGCTTGGGTTTGGCGAACCCCTTGGAAGCCGAGGGCATGACCACCAAGTGGGCGATTGAATTGGTCTTCACCCCCATTCAGGGCTTTGACCAAGCGGGCGATCTGGCCGAGCTCTTCACCAGACCTTTGGTGCGCCGCATGCGCCTGGCTGCGTAAAGGAGTCCACACCATGCAACTGACACTCTGGACTTACGAAGGACCGCCACATGTAGGCGCGATGCGGGTGGCCACGGCGATGGAGGAAGTGCACTACGTGTTGCATGCCCCTCAAGGTGACACTTACGCCGATTTGCTGTTCACCATGATCGAGCGCTTGCAAAAACGCCCGCCCGTCACGTACACCACATTCCAAGCGCGTGATTTGGGCGGCGACACCGCCGAATTGTTCAAGACCGCTGCGCGCGGTGCGTTTGAGCGATTTGCCCCCAAAGCCATGCTGGTGGGTGCCTCTTGCACGGCCGAATTGATTCAAGACGACCCAGGCGGTTTGTGCAAAGCCCTGCAATTGCCGATACCGGTGGTGGCCCTGGAGTTGCCGTCGTATCAGCGCAAAGAAAATTGGGGCGCTTCAGAAACTTTCTACCAACTGGTTCGTCACCTGGCTGCTCCCAAATCCGCCGAACAAAGGGCAGAACCTGCCAAGCCACGGTGCAACATCTTGGGCCCCACCGCCTTGGGATTCAGGCACCGCGATGACTTGGCAGAAATACGCAAGCTGCTGACCGACATGGGCGTGGAGATCAATGTGGTGGCCCCTTTGACGGCCACGCCTGACGATATCGCGCGCCTGGCCGATGCCGATTTCAATGTGGTGCTCTACCCTGAAATTGCCCAATTGAGCGCGCAGTGGTTGCAACGCAATTTTCAACAGCCCTTCACCAAAACCATTCCCATTGGCCACAACGCAACCTGTGCTTTTATTCGGGAAGTGGCGGAACTTGCCGGGTTCGATCCAGAAGCCACCTTGTCCAAGGCCGTGTCACGAGCCGCTTGGTACAGCCGCTCGGTCGATTCCAACTACTTGACGGGCAAACGGGTGTTTGTGTTTGGCGATGCCACACATGCCGTGGCCGCCGCCAAAGTGGCAGCGCAAGAAATGGGCTTCACGGTGGTGGGCATTGGCACTTACAGCCGAGAGTTTGCAAGGGAAGTGCGTGATGCCGCAAAGATTTACGGCGTGGAACCCTTGATCAGTGACGACTATTTGGAAATAGAAGCACACATCTCGCAGTTGAATCCTGAGTTGGTGCTGGGCACCCAAATGGAGCGCCACATTGCCAAGCGTTTGGGTGTGCCGTGTGCGGTCATTTCAGCGCCGGTGCATGTGCAAGATTACCCTGCCCGCTACTCACCTCAAATGGGCTTTGAAGGCGCCAGCGTTCTTTTTGACACTTGGGTACACCCACTGATGATGGGCCTGGAAGAGCACCTGATTGGGATGTTTCGTGGCGACTCTGAGTTCCATGAAGATGCTGCGCCCTCACACCTGGGTGGTGGTGTTCATGCGCAAAGCCTTCAAGACACAAAGAAAGCGATGCCCTTGGATCAGGCACAAAAAACCAATGCATCCACCACTTCAGAAAGCATCACCGTATCAGTTTGGGATGCAGGCGCAGAGAAAGAGCTCAAAAAAATTCCATTTTTCGTCCGAGGCAAGGCCAGGCGGAATACCGAGAGATTTGCCACCGAACGCGGCATCTCGGTGATCACGACGGAGACACTGTATGAATCTAAAGCTTACTTCTCACAGTCGTAAACCGCTGCTGCGAGACACCACACCCATTCGATTGGTGGTGGTGACCATGGACACGCACTTTGCGAGTTCGTTCAACCGCGCCAATGACCAATTGAAGCGTGACTTTCCAGGCTTGACTTGGAGTTTGCATGCGGCCTCTGAATACGCTGGCAACGATGCGCTCATCGCCAAATGCAAAGCCGACATTGCCACTGCCGACATTGTGTTGTGCGGCATGTTGTTTCTGGAAGACCACTTTTTGCCGATCTTGGACGATCTGCGCGCCCGTCGCATGCACTGCGATGCGATGATTTGCATGGCCAGTGCCACGGAAGTGACACAACTGACACGCTTTGGTCAGTTTGACATGAGCAAACCCGCCAGCGGCCCCATGGCCTTGTTGAAGAAATTGCGTGGCGGCAGCAAAGACAAGCCCGCTACAGGTGGCGCCACACAAATGAAGATGTTGCGACGCTTGCCTCAATTGCTGCGCTTCATTCCTGGCACAGCCCAAGATGTGCGCTCTTACTTCATCACCTTGCAATATTGGCTGGGTGGCTCTGACGACAATGTCTTGAACATGGTGCGCCACCTGATTGACCGCGGTGCCGATGGCCCTCGCAAATCACTGCGCGGCTCAGTCAAGGTTCATGCCCCTGTGGATTATCCAGAAGTGGGTGTGTACCACCCCCGCATGACGGGCAGGTTCAGTGAAGACACCCATACCTTGCCCTTGCCGCAAGGCATTCCCGTCAAAGGCACCGTCGGTGTTTTGTTGTTGCGTTCCTATTTGCTGTCGGGCAATGCGGGTCATTACGATGGCGTGATTTCGGCCTTGGAGGCCAAAGGTCTGCGCGTGATTCCGGCGTTTGCAGCCGGCTTGGACTCCCGCCCGGCCATTGATGCTTTTTTCATCCAAAACGGCCAAGTCTGCGTGGATGCCGTGGTTTCGCTCAGTGGTTTTTCGCTGGTCGGTGGCCCTGCCTACAACGATGCCAAAGCCGCTGAAGAGGTGTTGGCCAAACTGGATGTGCCCTACGTGGCCGCGCATCCCGTTGAATTTCAGACGCTTGACCAATGGGGCGGCTCTGACCGTGGTTTGTTGCCGGTGGAGAGCACCATCATGGTGGCCATTCCAGAACTCGACGGCTCCACCAGCCCCATCGTTTTTGGCGGGCGTCCAGGCGCGGCCGGTGTGACCTGCACAGGCTGTCACCATGCTTGTACTTTTGGTGAGAGTACCAACGCGCAAGACATGCACTCGTGTCCAGAGCGCGCCATCATGTTGGCGGCGCGGGTCAGCAAGTTGGTGGCCTTGAAGCGAAGCGAGCGGCAAGACCGCAACGTGGCCATTGTGTTGTTCAACTTCCCACCCAACGCAGGCAACATCGGCAGTGCCGCTTACCTGTCGGTTTTTGAATCTTTGTGGCACACCCTCACCGCCATGAAGGCGCAAGGCTACCAAGTCGATGTACCAAAAAGCATCGACGATTTACGCGATGCCGTGCTGCACGGCAACGCCTCGCAATACGGGGCTGACGCCAATGTGCACACCTTGATTTCTGCCAACGACCATGTGCGCCGAGAGCGCTGGCTCAAAGAAATTGAAGCTCAGTGGGGCCCTGCTCCTGGCCGTCAGCTGAGCAACGGCAGTTCCATATTTGTGTTGGGTAAACAGTTTGGCAATGTGCTCATCAGCGTGCAACCGTCCTTTGGCTACGAAGGCGATCCGATGCGCTTGTTGTTTGAAAAAGGTTTGGCACCCACGCATGCCTTCTCTGCTTTCTATCGCTACCTGCGCGAGGATTTCAAAGCCCATGCCGTGCTTCACTTTGGCACGCACGGCGCACTGGAATTCATGCCAGGCAAACAATCCGGCATGGGCGGCACCTGCTGGCCCGACCGTTTGATCGACGATTTGCCCAACATCTATTTGTACGCATCCAATAACCCTTCAGAGGGTGCGATTGCCAAGCGTCGTTCAGGGGCGACCTTGATCAGTTACCTGACGCCGCCCATTGCACAAGCGGGTTTGTACAAAGGTTTGAACGAACTGAAATCTTCGCTTGAACGCTGGCGCGCACTTGAGAGTGGCAACAGCGAACGCATTGCCTTGGCAGCGGTCATTCAAGCCCAAGCTGTTGAGCTGGATTTGGTGGCAGCAGAGCCAGCATGGGACGCGGCCGTCATGGGCTCCGCATTGGACCGAGAGGTCATGCGTTTGGGCGAAGAAATGCTCGAGCTGGAGTACACGCTGATTCCGCATGGTTTGCATGTGGCCGGACGTGCCACCAGCCCTGCTCAGCAGGTTGACATGTTGTTGGCCATGGCCGATGCCAACCATGGCATGCAACTGGAACGTGCGGCTGTCGAGGCCTTGGTAGAAGGTCATTCGCCAGAGCGTGCTTTGACAGCTGCAGGCTTGCCGCGCAACCACGACAGCTTAGAAGTGTTGCGTGAGTTGGTGGAACCACAGGCTCACCTGGCTGTTGACACCGAAGTATCGGCCATGCTGCGCGCTTTAGACGCTTGCTACATTCGTCCTGCACCGGGTGGCGACATTCTGCGCACACCGGCTGTGTTGCCGACGGGCCGCAACATCCACGGTTTTGACCCCTTCAGAATTCCAAGTGCCATGGCCGTTCGAGATGGCAAAGTGCAAGCCCAGTTGCTGATTGACCGCCACTGTGCCGATGGCAACCCCTTGCCAGAATCCATTGCCATGGTGCTGTGGGGGAGCGACAACCTGAAGAACGAAGGCGCGCCCATTGCACAGGCCTTGGCCTTGATGGGGGCCATGCCCCGCTTTGATACTTATGGCCGCATCGCAGGTGCCACGCTCATCTCCTTAGAGGAGTTGGGACGTCCACGCATTGACGTGATCATGACCTTGTCAGGCATTTTCCGTGATCTCATGCCACTGCAAATCAAGCTCTTGGCCGAGGCAGCTTATCTTGCGGCATCGGCAGACGAGCCACTGGAGATGAACTGGATCCGCAAGCATTCGCTGGCTTACCAGCAAGAGCATGGCTGCAATTTGGAAACCGCCTCGTTGCGGGTCTACGGCAATGCCGAAGGAGCTTATGGCTCCAACGTCAACAACCTGGTGGAGAGCAGCCGCTGGGACGATGAAGGCGAATTGGCTGAAACCTACAAGCGTCGCAAAGGTTTTGCTTATGGGCGTACGGGCCGAGCAGTGCAACAAACGGCGCTCTTGCAAACCGCATTGGCCGATGTGCAACTGACCTACCAAAACCTCGATTCTGTCGAGTTGGGTGTCACCACCGTGGACAACTACTTTGACACCTTGGGCGGTATCACCCAAGCGGTGAAGGTGGCCAAAGGCGGTAAAACACCACCCGTCTACATTGGTGATCAAACCAAAGGCAATGCCGCTGTGCGTTCATTGAAAGAACAAGTGTCCATCGAAACACGCACCCGCATGCTCAACCCCAAGTGGTTCGAAGGCATGCTCGAGCATGGCTACGAAGGCGTGCGCCAAATCGAAGTTCATGTCACCAACACCATGGGTTGGTCAGCCACCACGGGTCAAGTGCAACCTTGGGTCTACAAACAACTGTCTGAGACGTTCATGCTGGACCCCGAAATGCGTGAACGCTTGGCCAAACTGAATCCGACGGCTTCTGCGCGCGTGGCCAACCGTTTGATCGAAGCGTCTGAACGCAACTATTGGCAGCCTGATGCCGAAACCCTGCAAGCCCTTCGCCAAGCCAGCGAAGAATTGGAAGACCGCCTTGAAGGCGTATATGAAGGAGTTACCGCATGACCGTTGCCACCCTACCGTTTCCCACAGTGAAGCGTAATCCCAGATTGGATGGAGAGGGCAGCTTGCAAGTTCAGCTGGACCCGGATGTGAAAATTGGCAATGCCAAAGTCTTTGCCATTTATGGCAAGGGCGGCATTGGCAAAAGCACCACATCGTCTAACTTGTCAGCTGCTTTTTCCAAAATGGGCAAGAGGGTGCTGCAAATTGGCTGCGACCCCAAGCACGACAGTACATTCACCTTGACCAAGAAAATGCTGCCCACCGTGATCGACGTGCTGGAAACCGTGGACTTTCACGCGGAAGAGTTGCGCGTCGAGGATTTTGTTTTTGAAGGCTACAACGGTGTGATGTGTGTGGAAGCCGGCGGACCGCCCGCAGGTACAGGTTGCGGCGGTTATGTCGTCGGTCAAACCGTGAAACTGCTCAAAGAGCACCACTTGTTAGAAGACACCGACGTGGTGATTTTTGACGTGTTGGGTGATGTGGTGTGCGGTGGTTTTGCCGCGCCATTGCAACACGCCGATCGCGCCATGATCGTGACCGCCAATGATTTCGATTCGATCTTCGCGATGAACCGCATTGTGCAAGCCATTGGCGCCAAAGCCAAGAATTACAACGTGCGTTTGGGGGGCGTGATTGCCAACCGCAGTGCTGCCACCGATCAAATTGACAAGTACAACGACCGCATTGGTTTGAAGCTGGCCGCCCATTTCCCTGATCTGGATGTGATTCGCCGCAGCCGCTTGAAAAAATCCACCCTGTTTGAGATGGAGCACTCACCCGAACTGGAGGCCGTGCAAAAAGAGTACATGCGACTGGCGGCCAACATGTGGTTGGGCGGAGAAGCTTATTCTGCTGTGCCCATGAAAGACCGCGATATTTTCGATCTGCTGGGCTTCGATTGAGGTTTTAAATCATGAGTGACATCACTTACGAACAACGCCGCGGCCAAATCGAAAACTACTTCGATCGCACAGCCGCAGCCGCTTGGGAAAAATTGACCTCCGATGCTCCGGTGGGCCGCATTCGCGCCTCGGTGCGTGCAGGGCGAGATCAAATGCGGTCAACTTTGGTGTCATGGTTGGGCAAAGACCTCAAGGGCAAACGCATTTTGGATGCGGGCTGTGGCACAGGCGCATTGGCGGTTGAAGCAGCACGCTTGGGCGCTCAGGTGGTGGCCATTGATTTGTCCCCTACTTTGGTCGACTTGGCGCGGGAAAGAATTCCAGCCGACATCGCGCACTTGGTGGAATTTCACAGCGGCGACATGCTCGACAAAGGATTGGGGCACTTTGACCATGTGGTGGCCATGGACTCCATCATTCACTATGACACTGAAGATGCTGTCCATGCACTGGCGCAGTTGGCTGAGCGCACCCACAAGTCCATTGTGTTTACCTTTGCACCCCGCACACCCATGTTGGCCTTGATGATCTCTGTGGGTCGCTTGCTTCCAAGGGGCGACCGTGCACCTTGGCTAGAGCCGATGGCTGAGACACGCATTGCTGAGTTGATGAAGACGCATCCATCGTTGAACGGCTGGCAATGTGCCCGCGCACACAAAGTGTCGAGCGGCTTTTACAAATCCAAAGCGATGGAATGGATCCGCTCATGAGAGCCAAAACGTTTGCCAAGTTTGCCAAGCAAATGCCTGTGAATTGGCTGCCGTTTGCGGACGTGGCCAGCCCAGGCTTGCCGATGGCGCGTTTGTTGCGCTTGTCACTGTT
>JBIKRC010000025.1:0-12432 GCA_044349375.1 Limnohabitans sp. | reverse complement strand
TGCATGGGCTACCTGTATGCCCATGCTTTGGCAGCCTTGCCCTCCCGGCAAACCCAGGCACGTATCCATGTGGTCTTGTTGGTGCTGGCGGCCTTGTTGGCTTCCAGAGTGCTGCCCGGGGCGGAGCTTCGGCCGGAATCACCTGATTCGCCGGTTTTTCAGGTGTTGCTGATTTTGGGGGCCAGTGTGGGCTTGCCGTATTTTTGTTTGGCGACCACCGGGCCTTTGGTCCAGCACTGGTTCACCAGCACGGCCCACGCCCCATCGGTTTTCCGTTTGTACGCTTTGTCCAATGTGGGTTCGTTCTTGGCACTTTTGTCTTTTCCGTATGTGCTGGAGCCTTGGCTGGAGCAGCAGGAAATGGGGCGACTTTGGACGGCTGGCTTTTGGGTGTTTGCCTTGCTGTGTTTGCCGGTGGCTTTGGGTGCGTGGCAAAACAAGACGCCCGCTGGCGCAGCCCATTCCGATGCTGCCGAGGCCGTGCCAAGGCAAGCGACCAGCACACTGAAGCCTTCGTGGGTCCAGCGCCTGTCCTGGGTGGCCTTGCCGGCCTTGGCCTCGTTGGTTTTCATTGCGACCACCGATCAGATCAGCCACGACGTGGCGCCCGAGCCCAGGCTTTGGGTATCGACACTGGGTTTGTATTTGGTCACTTTCATCTTGACTTTTGACCACCCCCGTTGGTACCGCCCCAAGTTGTTTGCATTCCTCACGCTGGTTTTGTTGTTGGCCGCTTCAGGCTTGAGCGACATACCGCGTTGGCTCGGTATCGATTGGGACTATGGCGTCAATGAAGTGCGTTGGTCGCATTACGCTTTGTTGTTTGTGGTGTGCATGCTTTGCCATGGCGAGTTGTACCGCCGAAGGCCTGTGGATACGCGACGCTTGACCGAGTTTTACCTGTGCATGTCGATTGGGGGGGCGTTCGGGGGCTTGTTTGTGACCCTGGTGGCCACCCAATTTTTTGACGATTACCTCGAGTGGTTGATGGCCTTGGTCCTGGTGGCCTTGTTGGCTTGCCATGTCTTGTTTCGCGTTGAGGGTCAAGCTCGTAGCCGTGTTCGTCACGCCGCGGGTGCCTTGACGGCAGTGGCCATGGTGGCTTTGTTGTATGCCATGCAAAACCCGTGGTCTTGGCGCGAGGTCCGCAAGGACGACCGTACCGAAGTTGTGCTCGACCAAGTCCGAAATTTTTATGGCACTGTGTCCGTGAAAGAGCGGCGTTATGTCTCTGAGCCCGAGCGCGATGACCGCGTATTTTTCAGTGGCAATGTGACCCATGGTCAGCAGTTTCTATCTGACGCGCTGCGTCATGTGCCGACCACCTACTATGCCCGAGACAGCGGTATCGGGGAGACATTGCAGTGGGCCATGGCGCAAAAACCGTCGTTGTCTGTGGCGTTGATTGGATTGGGTGCTGGCACCTTGGCCAACTACGCACGCCAAGCAGATGCCTATGACTTTTATGAAATCAACCCCGCGGCTGTTCGGTTTGCGCAGGAGTGGTTTGACAACTTGGCCACCTGCAAAGCGGGTGAGCAGAATATGTTGTTGGGTGATGCCAGGTTGCGCATGGAGCAATTGCCCAAAGACAAGTTGTACGACGTGATTGTGCTGGACGCTTTCACAGGCGGGTCGGTGCCCATCCATTTGTTGACCCGTGAGGCGTTTCAGATTTATCGCAACCACCTCAAGCCCGATGGTCACATTGCGATCAACATCACCAATGCCTATTTGAACCTTTACCCGATTGTGAAAGCCCAAGCCGAGGTTTCGGGCATGGCTTACCGGCACAAATACCAAGCTGTGGATGAGGTGCGCAATGTGAGAAGGAATTTGCACTTCATCATGACGAAGGACCAGGCCTACCTGAAGGCATACCCATCGGTCAACCGTGAATTGCGGGACGAGCAGGGTCGTTTGCTCGGAAACGAGCCGTATGACCAACCGGGGTTGAGATTGTGGACGGACCAGTTCAGCAGCATTGCGCCGATCGTCCGGTAGGGTCTTCATTCCGTTTCATCGCTGTGGCCTGCTGCACTTCAAGACCAATCTTTTATCTTCTTGATCTGGTGTTGCTTGGCCTCTTTGCCCGGGTGTCTCCAATGGGCGTGTTTCACGCCGCCATGGAGTAGCACTGCCACCCGTGATCCGTCTCCCTCATGCACCTGTCCGCCTAAGCCATTGGTCAGCGCCTCAAGATCTGAAATTTTGATGTTGATGGATCTGCTCCCATGGCTCGGGCCTCTTGGTTAGAGCGGCGGGGTGGGTGTCGCCAACGCCGACGACAATTTTTTTGTTTCCTATATTCTCTTATTGGCCGTGGCGTCGCCACGTAGCGCAACCGAGGACATCGCATGACGACACACGACGATTCCACAGCTGCAGTCGCTGACTGGCTGGAGAATTTCTCAGCTGCGCTGGGCCGGGGCGATGTCCCGGCCGCGGCAGCGCTGTTTGGCGACGAGGCCTATTGGCGCGATCTGATTGCTTTCACCTGGAACATTGCCACGCTGGAGGGCCGCTCTGGAATTGCCGCGATGCTCTTGCACACGCTGGCGCGGGTGCAACCCCTAAACTGGGTGCTCGACGGCGAGGCCAGCAAAGGCCAAGGCATCGCACAAGGTGTGGACCAGGCCTGGTTCAGCTTCGAGACCTCGGTGGGCAGAGGCAAGGGCCACGTCCGGCTCAAGGATGGCCGCTGCTGGACGCTGTTCACAACCTTGCAGGAACTCAAAGGTTTCGAAGAAAAGCGCGGGGAGACCCGCGAGCTGGGTGCCGAGCACGGCGCGATTCGCGGCCGCCGCAACTGGTCTGACGCGAGGGCTGCCGAGGCTGCCGAGTTGGGTTACCAGCGTCAGCCCTATTGCCTGATCGTCGGCGGTGGCCAGGGCGGGCTGGGTCTGGGCGCACGGCTCAAGCAATTGGGTGTACCTACGCTGATCGTTGACAAGCATGCCCAAGCCGGCGACGCCTGGCGCAAGCGCTACAAGTCGCTCTGCCTGCACGACCCGGTCTGGTACGACCACCTGCCCTACCTGCCGTTCCCAGACCACTGGCCGATCTACACGCCCAAGGACAAGATGGGCGACTGGCTCGAAGCCTACGCGAGGCTGATGGAGCTGAACTACTGGCCTTCGACCGAATGCCTGAGCGCGTCCTTCGACGAGGCATCGCAGCAATGGACGGTTCAGGTCATGCGCGAGGGCCAACCGGTCACGCTGCGACCGCGCCAACTGGTGCTGGCTACCGGCATGTCGGGCCGGCCCCGCGTGCCGGACTTTCCCGGCGCGGCGCTGTTCCGTGGGCGCCAGCACCATTCCAGCCAGCACAGCGGCGGCGAAGACTTTGCCGGCAAGCGCTGTGTCGTTGTCGGCTCGAACAACTCGGCGCACGACATCGCCGCAGATCTGTGGGAGTACGGCGCCGAGGTGACGATGCTTCAACGCTCGCCCACGCTGGTGGTGCGGACCGAGACCCAAGGCCGCTACGGCCGCCTGTTGTACTCGGAGGCCGCGCTCCAGGCCGGTGTCAGCACCGACCTGGCAGACTTGATGACCGCGTCGATCCCTTACCGGCTGGTGCCGAAATTTCAGATCCCCGTTTGCGCCCAGATCCAGCGCGACGACGCGCTGTTCTACGACCGGCTGCGTGCGGCGGGTTTCCAGTTGACCTTTGGCGAGGACGAATCAGGTCTGGGGCCGATGTACCTGCGCCGCGGCTCGGGCTACTACATCGATGTCGGTGCGTCCGAGCTGATCGCCGATGGCCGCATTGCGCTGAGGTCTGGCCTCGAAGTCGACAGGCTGACCGAGGACTCAGTGGTGTTGAGCGACGGCAGCGAACTGCCGGCCGACCTGGTTGTCTACGCGACAGGCTACGGCTCGATGACCGGCTGGGCCGAGGCGCTGATTTCACCCGAGGTCGCTAAGGCGGTTGGCCCCTGCTGGGGCCTGGGGTCGGGCACGACCCAGGACCCAGGCCCCTGGGAGGGCGAACTGCGCAACATGTGGAAGCCGACGCGCCAGACCGCGCTGTGGTTCCACGGCGGCAACCTGGCCCAGTCGCGCCACTATTCGCGCTACCTTGCGCTGCAGATCAAGGCCAGGATGGAGGGCATCGACACGCCGGTCTACGGCTTGGGCCAGTCTCCAGCCTGATTCGGTTGAAAGCCTTTGCCCGCGCCCGGTGCGATGACTGTCGGCACGACGACTTCGTGGCCTTCTCCTGCAAAGGCTGGGGCGCATGCCCCTCGTGCAACACGCCGCACAGAGCAAAATCCACGCCTTAACAGCAAGCCCTGGTGGTCAATCTATCCCTTTACAAGGGTTTGAACTGATTACAAACGTCCCGCGCCGCGTTAAGTTGAAGATGTCAACGCTGTTTGCTACGAGGCCACTTTCAAGGAGCCCAAGATGCTGATTTCGAAAACTGACAAGATGATCGCCGAAAAGGACGGTCCGATCGGCTGGATCACGTTCAACAATCCAGAGCGACGCAACGCCGTCTCCCTGGCCATGTGGGAAGCACTGGCAGACATTGTGCGTGATTACGAAAGCGACAAGGACATCCGCGTGATCGTGCTGAAAGGGGCTGGGGACCATGCCTTCGTCTCCGGAGCGGATATCTCGGAGTTCGAGGAGAAGCGCTCTTCCCCCGAGACGACCCGTACCTACAACGAGGCATCGGGCAAGGCGACCGTTGCACTCAAGCATGTGGGCAAACCCACGATCGCCATGATCCGCGGCTTTTGCATAGGTGGCGGCGTCTCGGTGGCCTTGTCATGCGACATGCGCATCGCTTCGGAGGGGGCGAAGTTCGGCGTGCCGGCGGCCAAGCTGGGGCTGGGCTATGAGGCCGAGGGCGTGCGCAAGCTGATGGACGTGGTGGGGCCGTCTTTTGCCAAAGAAATTTTCTTCACCGCACGCCAGTTCACAGCCCAGGAAGCAGTGGCGATGGGGCTGGTCAATCGCCTTGTTCCGGATGGGCAACTGGAAACGTACGTGCGGGACTATGCGGTCACCATCGCTGCCAACGCCCCGCTCACTGTGGCGTCGATCAAAACCATCGTCGGTGAAGTGACGAAAGACGAATCCGCGCGCGACATGGCGCTGTGCCAGCAGGTCGTCGACCGCTGTTTCAACAGCGAGGATTACGTGGAAGGGCGCTCGGCCTTCATGGCCAAGCGCAAGCCGATATTCACAGGCCACTGAGCTTTTTCGATTGCACGCACGCTAAATTTCAAAAGTCACAAGAGACGTTCACTTCCCTAAAGGAGATTCCATGAGCCGTAACATGATTCGTTTTTTTCTTGCGCTTGTTGGCGCCGCACTGACCTTGGCCGCTGTCCCGCTGCGGGCACAGATGCCGGCTTGGGAACAGCAGTTGTATGAAGCGGCGAAGAAGGAGAAGCAGTTCACCGTCTACACCGCCCACTACAACACCGAGGAGGCGGCCAGCTTGTGCACGGCATTTGAGAAAAAGTATGCCGGCATTAAATGCAACTTTGTGCGCACGACGGCGCAGGTCGCCTTGCAGCGGTTCCAGCAGGACCTGCAGGCCAACGTCGCGGTGGCATCGGTCTTCAGCAGCACCGATGTGAGCCACTATCCGGACCTTAAGAAAAAGGGACTGCTGCTGCAATACCGGCCCAATAATCTTGCCAAGATGGTGGATTCTCTCAAGCAGTACAACGACGCGGAAAATTACTATTCCGTCACTGCCGCAGCCTTGATGCTGATCACCTACAACAACAGCCTGGTTTCCGAGAAAGACGCGCCGAAGAACTGGCCCGACCTGTTGCACCCCAAATGGAAGGGAAAGGTGTCCATCGGGCATCCCGCGTTCAGCGGCTATGTCGGAACCTGGGTGGTGCAAATGCGCAAGCTCTACGGCTGGGATTACTTCGAGAAGCTGGAAAAGAACCAGCCGCAAATCGGCCGTTCGGTCAACGATACGGTGACCATGCTGAATGCCAAGGAGCGCTGGGTGGCCGCTGGCCCTGAGGCGACGACCCTGCTGAGCCGTGACAAAGGAAATCCTTTGAGCGTCATCTATCCGACGGACGGCGCCTTGCTCATGGTTTCCCCAAGCGCAGTTCCGAAGAACGCCCCATCGCCAAACGCCGGCAAGCTTTTCATTGAATTCTTGCTGGACAAGGAAGCGGCCGAGACCCAGGTCAAGAGTCATTCGCTTTCGGTCATCAAAGGCATAAAACCAGGTCCTGGTGCCAAGCCACTGGAAGAGGTCAAGATCATTCGGCCCACAGAGGATGAGATCACCAAGGGCATCCCGGAAGTGAAGGAAAAGTTCCGCGACACCTTCGGCGTCTAGGTGTGAACTGAGGGACCTGATATGACCTTCCTGAAGGAAACCGCCAGTGCTTCCGCATTCGGTCAATGGTGGCGGCATCTGGACAAGTCGGCCTGGGTGTGGTTGCTGGCCATCGGCTTGCTGCTGTTCCTGGTCGTCAATCCCCTGCTGCGCCTGCTGGTGGTGAGCTTCCAGCAGCCGGATGGGACCTTTACGCTGGCCAACTACTTCGTCGCCTACGGTCGCGCGCGGTATGTTGAAGCGCTGCTGAATTCACTCATCCTGGGGGTATCAGCCGCGAGTCTGTGTCTCGTCTTTGGCGTACCGCTGGCCTGGGCCCTTTCCCGCACCGACATGCCCGCCAAAGGCCTGATTTGGGTCGCTATTCTGGGCACATTCATCATTCCGCCTTATCTGGGGGCTGTGGGTTGGATTCTGCTGGCCGGTCCCAATGCCGGGTGGTTGAACCAACTTGTGGTCGAACTGACCGGCATGGAAAAGGGGCCGTTCAATATCTACTCCATGCCTGGGCTGATTTTTGTCATCGCCTGCTACAGTTTTCCCTACGTATTCGTGTTCACCAAGTCAGCGCTCGATCTCGTCTCCTCGGAAATGGAGGATGCCGCGAACATCCTCGGCGCAGGCAGCTTGCGCACGTCCCTGTCCATCACACTTCCGCTGGTGCTGCCAGCGATTTTGGGGGCCTTCATCCTGGTGTTCCTGGAAGCCATTGCGCTGTTCGGGTCCCCCGCATTGCTGGCACTGCCAGGCCGGTTCCATGTGGTGACGACCCAACTGTGGCAGTTCTTCGAGTACCCGCCTCGGGTGGGTGTCGCTGCGGCTTATGCGATGCCGCTGTTGGGCATCACGGTGTTGCTGTTCTGGCTGCAGCGGCGCATCACCAGTCGCAAAGGTTACGCCGTTCTGTCGGGCAAGGGTGGCGAACGTCGGTTGATCCCCCTGGGCCGCTGGAAGTGGCCGATGCTCGGCTATTGCCTGGTCGTCTGCACGTTGTCTTTTTTCATGCCGATGGTCGTCATCTGCCAGGCTGCCTTGGCCAAGGCTTGGGGACGCGGGTTCACGCTGGACAACCTGACGCTGGACAACCTTTACTTCACCATGTTCGAGAACAACCTGACGCGCAATGCAACGCTGAATACCTTCATGTATGCGGGCGCAGCCTCCGTCATCGCGATCGCACTGGCGCTGTGCGTCGCGTACATCGTGAACCGGCAACTGGTCGGCAAGCACGTGGGTAGTCTGCTGTCGTTTCTCACGATGGCACCGTTCGTCATTCCGGGTATCGTTCTGGCGATTGGCTTCTATGCCGCCTATACCAACCCACCCTTGTTGTTGTACGGAACTGCGTGGATCTTGATCCTGGCCTTTGCCACTCGCTTTTTACCGATCGCCTATGTCAACTGCAGCTCGGCTATCCGCAGCATCAATCCTGAACTTGAGGATGCGGTTCGCATCCTGGGCGGCACCCGCTTTACCGCGATCCGCAGCGTGGTGATGCCGCTACTCAAACGCAGTCTGGCCGGCGCGTTCATTCTGGTGTTCATCCCGGCCACACGGGAGTTGAGCACCGCCATTTTCCTGTATTCGATCAATACGCAGGTGCTCTCGGTCCTGTTGTTCGACAAGAGTGACGAGGGAAATTTTGAGATGCTGGCGGCCATCGGGCTGATTCTGGTGTTCATTACCGTGGTCTTTATCCTGATCGGCTTTCGCCTGATGGGTCGTGACTTCATGCTTCGGAGGGCCCCCACATGAGCAAGCTGGTGCTGCGCAACGTATCCCGCACGTTCGGTGACTTCACCGCTGTCGAGAATTTCAATCTCGAACTCGAGGCAGGCGAGCTTGTTTCCTTGCTGGGGCCTTCGGGTTGTGGCAAGACGACAACGCTGCGCATGATCGCGGGATTCATGACGCCCACGGCCGGCACCATCGAGTTGGATGGCCAGGTGATTTCCTCTCCCGCCTCCAGCCTGCCGCCGGAAAAGCGGCAGATGTCGATGATCTTTCAGAGCTACGCTATCTGGCCCAACATGACTGTGGCGGAGAACGTGGGCTTTGGTCTGAAGATACGCAATTTCAAGACCGATGAGATCCGCCGTCGCGTGGGTGAGATCCTCGAGGTGGTGCAGATGGGTGATCTGCGCGACCGTTATCCGGCTGAACTGAGTGGCGGGCAGCAGCAGCGCGTGGCCCTGGCGCGGTCCATTGTGGTCAAGCCCGCCGTGCTGTTGCTGGACGAACCGCTCTCCAACCTCGATGCGAACTTGCGCGAGGAGATGCGCTTCGAGATCCGCCGTCTGCACGACGAGTTCAAGATCACCATGGTGTACGTGACCCATGATCAGGCCGAGGCGATGGTGACCTCCGATCGAATCGCCGTGATGAACAAGGGCCACTTGGAACAGATCGATGCGCCGTATGCGCTTTATGGCCGACCGAAGACGCGATTTGTCGCCGGGTTCATCGGACGCACGAATTTTATCGATGGTAAATCCAGTGGCAATGACGTGGACTTTGGCGGCTTTTCGGTGCCCAAGCAGTCATTGCAGACCGAGGCCCCTCTGCCAGAGGATGTGCTGGTGTCGATCCGGCCGCAAAGCATTCACCTGCTCAAGCAGAACCCTGGCGTGAACAGCGCCAGTTGCTGCGTAAAGGGAAGCGTGCAGCGCCGCGCCTACCTCGGGGAATATTGGGACTATCACGTGACAGTGCCGGGGATCGAGCAAGCCCTGCGGGTCACCGCGAGGCCCCAGGATGTCTTTGAAGTGAATGAGCCGGTGTGGATTGACATTGACACCACGCAGCTGACCGTGATCGAATAGAAAAAGAAAGAAGGGCACGGCCCTCGAAGGCTTCAACCTGCTTGCGTATTTCAGCCCGCTTGGCAACTGCCCTTCATGTCAAACAACCAGCCCAACACCCAGCAGCCCAATGCCATGGCATGTCAGCGTCGAAACCAGCGCATCGACAAGCCCATGGCTAATAGCGCCAAAACACCCGCCAGCGCCGCCAGCAAAGCGGTGATTTCGGTGTCGCGCCGCTCCAGCGTGAACTTGGATGACAGGTGCTGGTAAATCGTGGCCAGGTCGCTGGCGTTGGTGGCCCTGAAAAATTCAGCGCCCGTGGTCTCGGCCACTTTTTGCAAGGCTGCTTCATCGACCTTGGCGTAAAAAGAAAAACCTTCAAAGCCCGGAATAAAACCATTCGGGGTCCCAAAGGCCACGGTGTAGACGCGCACCCCTTTGGAAGCCGCCCACTTGGCCACCTCGACCGGATCGGGCCCGGTGGTGCGGCGCCCATCGGACAGCAAGATCACCGCACCGGCCGTGTAAGAGCCCACAGGCACGGGCTTGGCAGGCTCTGCAGCCCCCGGGGCAGGACGCTGGTCCAGCGAACGCCCCGCCAAACCGCCCCCTTGAGCGGCTAGGCTGCCCGACTTGAACTCGGCGCCGTACAACACCGACTCCAGGTCTATGGCCGATTCGGGCAACAAGGTGTTCAGCGCCACCAGCAAGCCGCTGCCGGTGGCCGTGCCGCGCTGCAATTGAAAGCTGTCGATGGCGGCCAGCAATTCGTCTTTTTGGTCCGTCACGCCTTGGACCAGTTGGGCGTTGCCCGCAAAAGACACCACGGCCACGCGCACATGGCGAGGCAGTTCTTGCAAAAAGGATTTGGCCGCCTGCTGGGCCGCAACGATGCGGCTGGGCGGCACGTCTTCGGCCAGCATGCTGCGCGACACGTCCATGGCCAACACAAGTGTCAGGTAGTCGGCGGGCAACGAGACCCGGGCACTGGGCCGGGCGGTGCCGAGCAACACCAGTGTCAGGGCGCAGAGCAGCAAAGCGGGGGGAATGTGCCTGCGAATCCGGTGCCCTGGTCCGAGAGCAGGCCGGATCAGGTCCAAGCTGGAGTAACGCACCACTGCGGTGCGTTTGCGACGCAAAGCCCGGATGTACCCCACCACCAACAGGGGAATCAACAACAATAGCCAAAGCAGCTCGGGCCAGATAAAGTGCATGTTGTGTGGCGTGCAATGAAGTCTGGCCACTGTATCACCGAAGGCCCCAACGACGATGAAGCGCGCCGCACTCTACAGCCGAAAGTCCACTGCACAAGGGGCTGACAGAATGCTTCCTGCACCGGCAAAAGCGGACGATACCCATCCAGCGCACACGGCTTCCCGCAGCGCCAGCCACATCACCCAGCGATTGCAGCGTCTGCCGCTTTGGGCCGCTTTGCTGCTGTGCGCCTTGCTCAGCGCCACGCTCACTTGGGCCCTGACCCGGCAGGTTGGCGCACCCCAACGGCTGACCCAAGACGACATCAACGCGGCGGTGCTGCACACCCTGAACACCCAGGAATTGCCTTCGCGGGCCGCGCGCGCCGCGCAGCTGATCGCGCCCTCGGTGGTGCGTGTGCAAACTCAAGAAGAAGATAAGAAAAACCCTCAAGGCGAATTGCAAAACAGCGGTGTGGGCTCCGGCGTGGTGATCTCGGAAGAAGGCGTCATCCTGACCAACTTGCATGTGGTGCAAGGTGCCAAACGCATCATGGTCACTTTTGCCGATGGCACGGAGTCGGAAGCGCTGGTGATCGGCGTGCAGCCCGAAAACGATCTGGCCGTGATCAAGGCCAAGCGCCTGCCCGACGACCTGCAGCCCGCCACGCTGGGCAGCAGCCAGAACCTGCAGCCGGGTGACGAGGTGGTGGCGGTTGGTTTTCCGTTTGGCATCGGACCCTCGGTCTCGGCCGGTGTGGTCTCGGGCCTGAACCGGTCCTTCGGCTCCGAGGGCAAAACCATGATGCGCGGCCTGATCCAAGCCGATGCTGCCGCCAACCCCGGCAACTCGGGCGGGCCGCTCATCAACATGGCGGGCGAAGTGGTGGGCATCGTGACCGCCATCCTCAACCCCACCTCGGCCCGCACCTTCATCGGCATCGTGTTTGCCGCCACCATTGAAAGCGCAGGCGGCGGCATGGGCATGTCGCCGTTTTGATTTTTGATGACCCCAGCAATCTTGAAAGGCTTTGTGCATGAACCCCTCTGAATTGGCATGGAACCAGGGCCAGACGCCGCCCAGCGCCGCCGTCAACGCCGCACTGATGGAACGCGTGCTGTACGAAGTCAAACGCGTGGTGGTGGGGCAAGATGCTTTCCTTGAACGCATTCTGGTGGCCATCTTGGCGCAAGGCCATTTGCTAATTGAGGGCGTGCCGGGGCTGGCCAAAACCCTCACGGTCAACACGCTGGCAAAAACCGTGAGTGGCAGCTTCAAGCGCATCCAGTTCACACCCGACTTGCTGCCTGCCGACTTGGTGGGCACCCGCATTTACAACCAAAAAATCAGCGAATTCAGCACCGTGCTGGGGCCTGTGTTTGCCAACTTGCTGCTGGCCGACGAAATCAACCGCGCCCCCGCCAAAGTGCAAAGCGCCTTGCTCGAAGTCATGCAAGAGCGGCAAGTCACCATCGCAGGCGAAACCCATGCGGTGCCCCGGCCCTTTTTGGTCATGGCCACGCAAAACCCGATCGAGACCGAGGGCACTTACCCCTTGCCCGAGGCGCAAGTGGACCGCTTCATGATGAAGGTGCTGGTGGGCTACCCCACCGAGGAAGAAGAGTTCGTGATCGTGCAGCGCGTGACCGGCATACCCGCCACTGCAGCGGCTGTGGCCGACACTGCGCAGCTGCTGGCACTGCAGGCGCAATGCCGCCAAGGCTATGTCGACCCGGCCCTGGTGCAGTACGCCGTGAAACTGGTGGCCGCCACGCGCGATCCGGTGCGCTGCGGCTTGCCCGAACTGGCACCCTATCTGACCTTTGGTGCCAGCCCCCGTGCCACCATCGCCCTGATAGAAGGCGCACGGGCGCTGGCCTTTTTGCGCGGTCGCCCCTACGCACTGCCACAAGACCTGATCGACCTGGTGCCCGATGTGCTGCGCCACCGCCTGGTGCTGTCGTACGAGGCCTTGTCCGAGGGCATGACGGCCGATGCGCTGATCCTGAAAATCCTGCAGGCCGTGCCCGCACCGAGTAAACCCCTGGACCGCCATGTTCAGCTGGCTGCGCAAGAAGCGAACTGAGGCCACGGCTGCCGC
>JBIKRC010000296.1:0-3315 GCA_044349375.1 Limnohabitans sp. | reverse complement strand
AAAACCGTGGCCGAATTCGAGGCGGCGGTGCAGGCCACACCGCACATTGTGCGCTGCTACTCCACCACCGGCCAGTCCGACTATGTGCTGATGATCATGGCCACCGACATTGAGCAGTACGAGCAGTTTTTGATGCGCACTTTGTTCAAGTTGCCTGCGGTGGCGCATGTGCGCTCTAGCATCGTGTTGCGCGAGGTCAAGCAGGGGACGGGCTTGCCCCTGTGATCACAGCACCCGGTAAAAACTCAAATACACGCCGTCTGGCGTACGCCGCCCGGTGCCGATGAACTGGCTTTCGCTCAGCCAAACCCATTGCGACGCGGTCGCTTCCAGCTTGGGCTGGCAGCGGAAATAGATTTCGTCGGGGTTGACCGGTTGGCCGTTCATGATGCGCTGGGAATTCTCCAGCGAAGCCACGCGCAGCGCGGTGTTTTGCACAAACACACGGCTGCCGTCGTTCAGTTCGATCACATAGCGGGCGTCCAGGTGCGCCTGCGTGCCACCACCCAAAATCAGCTGAAAGTCCGCGCCGCCCGCCATCACTTTGCCGTTCAAGCGGGGGCCCGTCACGGTGCCCCCCGTGATCGGGATCATGCGGCGCAGGCCCGCGGGTGTGTGTCCGACTTCCACAGGAGGGGCGATGGTCACGGCCAGGTCGCAAACATGCTCAAGTGCGGGTGGGGGCAAGGTCATGGCAGATCTTCCAAACAAGGGGAATGCGCAGTTTAAGGCGCAGCGCGTGGCAAGCTGTCACGCGGGATCGGACGGAGTTTTCGTGCTGCCCATCCAGGCCGTCAACGATGAACGCATGGCTTCCTTCACCGACATGTCCAGCACCTGCACCCATTCGCGTGGCACAAACACGGTGTATCCGCCGATCATGTAGCCCATGGGCAGGTAGACCGCCACGTTTTGGCGGGTCTGCGCATCCAGCGGCAGCTCGCTCAGGTTCTGGCGCGTGACCAGGCCGATGATGGACAGCTCGCTGTCCGGTTTTTTCAACAGCACCACCTGCTGCGCATCGCGTTCGTGCGGCGAGAAGTAATCGGCAAAACTTTTGAGCGAGGAGTAAATGCTTTTGACCAGCGGCAAGTTGGTGAAGGGCAGCTCCACCCAGCCGAGCATGCGCGTCATGAAGGGCTGCGAGACCAGAAAACCGAGCACCAGAATCAGCGCCGTGCCCAGCACGATGCCCAGACCCGGCAGGTAGAAGTCGCCCGTGATCGGGCGCAGCATGCGCATGGCCGAGCCTTCGACCCAAGTCACAAACAAATAAAGCACATAGACGGTCAAGCCGACAGGCAAAAAGCTGATCAGACCGCGAAAAAAATAGGCGTAAAGGCGTTTCATGCGCCCGATTGTGACTGTGCGGCAAAGGGCTGGGAGGGACGGGGAAAAGTGCAATGCAGGACCGGTCTGCCGAAGTCGCTGTGGAGCCCCTGCAAAAGATGTAACAGTGCCTTGACCCCCATCGCCCGGCGGGCGTAAAGTGGCATCGCTGACATCGGGAAACCGATCGAAGCATCCTCTGGGGTGCATTCATGCACCCCGCCCATCAGAACGATGAAGCTTCTTTTGGGCAAACCCTGGGACGATCCTCTCGTGACGCCCCATCGGCCCGACCAGTTCGCTGGTCGGGCTTGTCGTTTGGGGCCCGCTCTGGCCTCAGTCCAGACTCAAACCAATCTTGCGCGACACCGCGCCCCACTTGGCAAAGTCCTTGGCCACTTTGGTGACCGCCTGCTCGGGCGTGCTGCCAATCACGATCTGGTCGGATGCCTTGAGACGCTCTGTGGCTTCTGGGGTGCGCAGCGCGTCGACCACGGCCTGGCGGAATTTGGCCACGATGTCATCAGGCACTTGTTTGGGGGCCATCAAGATCAGGCTGAAATCGGCCTCGTAGCCTTTCACCCCGGCTTCGTCCATGGTGGGCACTTCGGGCAAGGAGGGCGAGCGCGAATGGCCCGACACCGCCAGCGCCGTCAACTTGCCCGAGCGCACATGGGGCAGCACCGTGGGCCCGGCCAGCAAACCGCAAGGCACCTGATTGGCCAGCACGTCCTGCATGGCAGGGGCCGGGCCTTTGTAGGGAATGTGCGTCATCTGCATGCCCGTCATGCTCAGCAGCAATTCGGTGGACAAGTGCCCCGGCACACCCGCACCGCCGGAGGCATAGCTCAAGGGCGTGGTTTTGGATTTGGCGATCAGCTCGGCCACCGTTTTGACACCCAACGAAGGGTTGCATACCAGGGTTTGGCTGAACGAAGACAGCACGCTGATGGGCTTCAAGTCGTCAAGCTTGAAGGGCATGGCTTTGTACACATGCGGGTTGACGGTGAGCAGGGTGTCGGTGGCGAACAAAAAGGTGTAGCCATCGGGCGCGGCACGTGCCACGGTGGCCGCACCGATGTTGCCACCGGCCCCGGGCTGGTTATCGATCACGACGGGTTGCTTGAGGATGGTCTGGATTTTTTCGGCCGCTGTGCGCATGACCAGATCAGTGGGCCCGCCGGGTGGGAAAGGAATGACGACTTTAATGGGGCGCTGAGGCCAGGCTTGGGCCAGGGCGCTGCTGCTGGCACACACGGCCAGCAAAGCCGCGATGAGGGTCAAACTCCGGGAGCGAGACGAAGAGGCAATGGTGTCTGAAACAAAAAACGGCATGTTGAACTCCTGAAGGATCCGTCCATGCTATCGAATCGCTCCCGAAACGCCCACATTGAAAACCCTCAATTGGGGTGTTCATCTGTCGCGTGCAAGACCCGAAGGCCCTGCACGGTGTTCAGCCCGCCAACCCCACAAACACGTTTTGCACGTCGTCGTTGTTGTCGATGGCACCCAAAAAGGCTTCGACTTCTTCGAGTTGTTCGGCGCTCAGGTTGGCGGGGTCGACCGGGTTTTTGGGTTTGTAGCCCAGTTTGGCCGACACCACGGTGAAGCCGTGATCGGGCAGGGCGCGGCTGACCAGGTCCAGGTCGGTGGCTTCGGTGACGAACACCGTCACGCCGTCTTCGTCGGTTGGTTCAAAGTCTTGTGCACCGGCTTCGATGGCGGCCAGTTCCGGGTCGGCCCCTGCTTGCGCGGGTTCGGCTTCGATGAAACCCACATGGTCAAAGTCCCAAGACACCGAGCCCGAAGTGCCTTGCTGGCCCTTGCGAAACAGCACGCGCATCTCTGACGCGCTGCGGTTCACGTTGTCGGTCAGCACCTCGATCATCACGGGCACTTGGTGCGGCGCGAAGCCTTCGTAAATCACGCGCTCAAAGCTGACCGCATCGCCCAGCAGGCCTGCGCCTTTCTTGATGGCGCGTTCCA
>JBIKRC010000295.1:0-3320 GCA_044349375.1 Limnohabitans sp. | reverse complement strand
GGGATGCAAAGCCCGAGCATCATCGTGGTGGGTGATGTGGTGCAAGGTGCGCGGGCGTGGCGGCAAGCCACGCCAGAGGCCGCATCACTTCGCACAGCTTGAGCGCCCCCTTACACTCCTGACCCATGAATACATGGGATGTTGTGATCGTGGGTGCCGGGGCTGCCGGTTTGTTTTGCGCAGGTGTCGCAGGCCAGCGCGGCCTCAAGGTGCTGGTCATCGACCACAGCGACAAAATCGCCGAAAAAATTCGCATCTCGGGCGGTGGGCGCTGCAATTTCACCAACCGCTTGCTCGACGCATCCGCCCCACAGAAGCACTTCATCGGCCAAAACCCGCAATTTTGCCGCTCGGCCTTGTCGCGCTACACACCGCAAGACTTTATTGATTTGGTGCAAAAGCACGGCATTGCTTTTCACGAAAAGCACAAGGGCCAGCTGTTTTGCGACCACTCGGCCGAAGACATCATTCGCATGCTGCTGGCCGAATGCGAAGCCGGTGGCGTGACCTTGAAAATGGGCTGCGCCGTCCAGGCTGTGCGGCTTTTAGAGGGTGGCGGCTACGAACTGGACACCTCACAAGGCCCAGTGCAAACACGGTCCTTGGTGGTGGCTACGGGTGGCTTGTCCATCCCCAAAATCGGGGCCACTGGCTGGGGCTACGAAGTGGCCACGCAGTTCGGCTTGCGCTTGGTGGAGCGCCGCGCTGGCTTGGTGCCGTTGACTTTTGACGGTGCTGCCTGGGCGCCTTATGCGCAATTGGCCGGACTGGCTTTGCCCGTGGGGATCACCACAGGCGAGAAGAAAACGCGCATGCAATTTGACGAAGACTTGCTGTTCACCCACCGGGGTTTGTCGGGTCCGGGGGTGCTGCAAATTTCAAGTTATTGGCAAGAAGGCTCCCCCATCCGCCTGAATTTGGCACCCGAGGTCAACCTGCCTGAACGACTGCAAGACGCCAAGCTGCGCTCGAAAAAATTGCTGGTCAACGAGTTGGCGACCTTGGTGCCCAGCCGCTTGGCCGAGGCCTGGGTCAGCCAAGACACCGCCTTGCAACGCACATCAGCCGAAGTACCCGACAAAGCCATAAACAAACTGGCGCAAGCACTGTCCGACTGGACACTCACGCCCACCGGCAGCGAAGGCTACAAAAAAGCCGAAGTGACCTTGGGCGGCGTGGACACGCGCGATTTGTCCTCGCAAACCATGGAGTCCAAGCAGCTCGGCCTTTACTTCATTGGCGAAGTGGTGGATGTGACGGGCTGGCTAGGGGGCTACAACTTCCAGTGGGCCTGGGCCAGTGCCCATGCCTGCGCCCAGGCCTTGCCTACCCACGACTGAGGTCATCAGTTCAGCCTTGGGGCGCTGTTCATCAAGGAAGCCGTTGCGGAGGCGCCCCCCTCTGCGGCCAAACCCACGCCTTCGGCTCGAAAACGCATGCAGATGTCAAACAGCAGTTCGGACACCAGCCCCTTGTGGCCGTTGTGCAAATCGTTGATCCAGAAACTGGTCTCCAGTGTCACCTCGCTGGCAGCCACGGCTGCAATCAACACATCGCTGGGCGGATCAACCAACACACGCGAAGATGTTTTGAGCGATTGCAAAATCAATTTTTGCGCAAGAGGGTAGTCGGCGACATCCCCGATTTTCAGGAGAAATGACACGCGAAAATCATCGTTGCTCAAGGTGTGGTTTTGCAAAACGCCCTTGATCACGCTGCTGTTGGGGATGAGGCTTTCGGTGCCCACCGCATCGCGAATCACCAGGGCACGGCTGCTCATTTGCACCACCCGCCCTGTGATTTTGTCGATGGTCACGTAATCACCCACCTTCAGCGCGCGCTCCAGCAGGACGTACAAGCCGCTGAAGAAATTGACCACAAATTCCTGCAAGCCAAACCCCAAGCCAATGCCCATGGCCCCGGCAAAAGCGGCCAGGGTGGTCAGGTCGACACCGGAGCTGACCAGCACACCGACCAGCGTGAACATGAAAATGCCCATGCTGAACAACCGGGTCAAGATCAAGGCATCGTTGCCTTGAATGGTCTCCTGACGGGCATACCGCTGCAGCAAACGCGCCACCAGATCGGCAATCTGACCTGCCACCGTGAGCGCCACAACGCCCATGATCAACCCTGTGGCGATGTTCACCCCCTTGAAAACCTGCTCACCAATGGAAAATTCAATGGTTTGGATGAAAGCGGTGATCGGTTGGAACAAACCAAAAAAAGTGAGCACGGCCACCCACACGACTGACCATTCGATCATGTGCAAAAAGATGCGCAACACCTCGTGCGGGTGCAGGACGTGTCGAAAAAACCAGCCCGCCACGCGAATGGCCAAAACCCACAGGGTCAGGGACAGCACTTTCCATAAAACCAACAAATCAAGAGCGGTCCAGCCCCACAGCAAGCCAGCACCCAAAAAAGCAGCCATACAACTTGCTGCAAACACCGCAGGCCCCATGGTCTGCAGACCGGCTATCCCCAACTGCCTGAACTTCGTGCCCCCCACCGGCATCCGACGCAGCAACCGCCAACGCAGCAAGTAAGCGGCCGCAATGCTCAGCACACACAGCGTGCACTGCGCCACAAAATTGGGCAAAGTCAGATTGAGATAAGCGTGGTAGGCCATCGATTGGTAGAAACCATCGCCACTCATCACGACCTGGTCAATCCGCATGAAACTCAAACTCATGACAGCCCTGCCTTGTCTTAAAAACTGAACCGTCTGCCCAATTGCAGAAACACGTTGTAGGCATTGCCAGAACCCTTGGCCGCCCCGAGATAAATATCGCCGACCTTGCTGTCCACTGCGACAAAGAGGGTGCCGCTGTAACGGGTACGGATCTGATCGCCCTGATTCCACGCATCGCCGGCCTCCAGTACCGTGCCCACATAGGTTCTTTGATTGAACACGCCGCCGTCGGACAAGCGGTACATGTAAGTGCCTTGCACATGGGCCAGATCGCTGCCCGCCAACTGACCCATGCGATAAGCCCCCATGAGCTGGAAGCCGCCCAGGAACAACTGGGTGGGCGATTGGCATTTCTCACACTCCCGGGTGATTTGGTCTCGGGCCAGGTTCAACCCGGCATTGAAAATGTGGGGTCCCACTGAGCGAGCCAGCTTGACGCTCAAACGCCCGCCCCTGTAGGCCGTGCCCGACAAACCCTGCTCCAGACTGGCGTTGACGAAAAAGCCACGGGTCGGAAAACTGAGCGAGTCGAGTTGATCAATTTGCAGCTCGGTTTTGACGCCGTTGTACTTTAAACGGTTAGTTTGATCTGTGGACGTCTCCAAAAAATCAAAGCGCGTGTCAA
>JBIKRC010000294.1:0-3325 GCA_044349375.1 Limnohabitans sp. | reverse complement strand
GTGGTAGCAACGCCATGGGCATCTTCTACCCCTATATTTCGCACGAAAACACCCGCCTGATCGGCGTGGAAGCCGCAGGCGAAGGCATGGATTCGGGCAAGCATTCGTGCTCGCTGCAGATGGGAAGCCCCGGCGTGCTGCACGGCAACCGCACCTACATCCTGCAAGACGACAACGGCCAGATCACCGAGACGCACAGCGTGAGCGCGGGCCTGGACTACCCCGGCGTCGGCCCCGAGCATGCCTTCCTCAAAGACATCGGCCGAGCCGAATACGTGGGCATCACCGACAAAGAAGCGCTCGAAGCCTTCCACTACCTGTGCCGCACCGAAGGCATCATCCCCGCCCTCGAATCCAGCCACGCGGTGGCCTATGCCATGAAGCTGGCCAAAACCATGCGCCCTGACCAGTCGATCCTGATCAACATGTCGGGCCGTGGCGACAAAGACATCGGCACCGTGGCCGATTTGTCGAACGGCGACTTTTTCTGCCGCCCCAGCTGTCAAGGCCAATCGGTCAAAGGTGCCGAGCAGCCTGTGAACTTTGTGAAGTGAGGGCTAAAACATGAGCCGCATCGACGCCACCCTCTCCGCCCTGAAAACCCAAGGCCGTAAAGCCCTGATCCCTTATGTCACGGCCGGTTTTCCGCAAGCGGGCACCACCGTGCCGCTGATGCACGCCATGGCCAAAGCCGGGTCCGACATCATCGAGTTGGGGGTGCCTTTCTCGGACCCGTCAGCCGATGGCCCCGTGATCCAAAAGGCGGGCGACAAAGCGCTGGCTCTGGGCATTGGCACCGTGCAGGTGCTGGCCATGGTGCGCGAGTTCCGCCAGACCAACAGCACCACCCCGGTGGTGCTGATGGGCTACGCCAACCCGGTGGAGCGCTACGACCAAAAACACGGCGCTGACAGCTTCATCCGCGACGCTTCGGCTGCCGGTGTGGACGGCGTGCTGATCGTGGACTACCCGCCCGAAGAATGCGTGGAATTTGCCGCCAAACTGCGCGCCCACAGCATGGACCTGATCTTCTTGCTGGCCCCCACCAGCACCGACGAGCGCATGCAGCAAGTGGCGAAAGTGGCCAGCGGCTATGTTTACTATGTCTCGCTCAAGGGCGTCACCGGCTCTGGCACCCTCGACACCGACGCGGTCGAAGCCATGCTGCCGCGCATCCGCCAGCACGTCAGCGTGCCGGTGGGTGTGGGCTTTGGCATCCGCGACGCCGCCACCGCCAAGGCGATCAGCAAGGTGGCCGATGCGGTGGTGATCGGCTCACGCCTGATTCAGCTGATCGACGCTGCGCCTGCCGACCGCATCAACGACGTGGCCCGCGAATTCCTCTCGGGCATCCGCCAGGCGCTGGACGCGTAGGCGCCGCGACCCGCCGCAATGGGCCCCTGTAGGAACGGTCTCCGGCCGCGATGAACGATAATTCCCCGCACAAGGAGAACCCCTCATGAGTTGGCTCGAAAAACTGCTCCCCCCCAAGATCCAGCACACCGACCCGGCTGAGCGACGCACGATTCCTGAAGGTCTATGGGTCAAGTGCCCCAGCTGCGAAACAGTGCTGTACAAAACCGACCTGGAAGAAAACCAGAACGTTTGCCCCGGCTGCTCGCACCACCTGCGCATCGGTGCCCGCGCCCGCCTGAATGCCTTTCTGGACGGCGAAGGCCGCTACGAAATCGGCCAGGAAGTCCTGCCCGTTGACCCGCTGAAGTTCAAAGACAGCCGCAAGTACCCCGAGCGCCTGAAAGAGGCCATGGACAACACCGGCGAGACCGATGCCTTGGTGGTCATGGGCGGCTCAGTGCACAGCATCAACCTGGTAGTGGCCTGCTTCGAGTTCGACTTCATGGGCGGCTCCATGGGCTCGGTGGTGGGTGAGCGTTTTGTGCGCGGCGTGGAAACCGCCATCGCGCAAAAAGTGCCCTTTGTGTGCTTTACGGCCACGGGCGGTGCCCGCATGCAAGAAGGCCTGCTCTCGCTCATGCAAATGGCCAAGACCAATGCCGCATTGACCCGCCTGGCCAAAAAAGGCCTGCCCTACATCAGCGTGCTGACCGACCCGACCATGGGTGGTGTGTCAGCCGGTTTTGCCTTTTTGGGCGACGTGGTGATTGCAGAGCCCAAAGCCTTGATTGGCTTTGCGGGCCCCCGCGTCATTGAAAGCACTGTGCGCGTGACCTTGCCCGAAGGCTTTCAGCGCGCCGAGTTCCTGCAAACCAAGGGCGCGGTGGATTTCATCTGCGACCGCCGAGAACTGCGCAAAACCATCGCCAGCATCCTGGCCATGCTCCAGCGCCAGCCCGCCGATGCGGTGAGCTGACAGGCAGCCCACGGCACTAGCGCCCAGCCTTTTGTCATCCCCGACTTGAGCCGCCTTGTCACCCCCGACTTGATCGGGGGTCCATGGCTTTTGGCTTTTGCGCTGGCCAGAAGCGGTGGGGGATCAAAACACCCAGCTGGCCTGCAGCCGCGCCAACACCATGCCCACCAACTGCAACACCAGCAGCAAGGCAATGGGGGACAAATCCACACCACCGATCAGGGGCACTACCCGCTGGAATGGTCGCAAAAAGGGCTGACTCAAGCGCGCCACCAGGCTGTACATGGGTGAGCCAGGGTTGACCCAGGACATCACGGCCAACACCAGCACCAGCGCGCTCAGAGCGGACACCACCAGCTGGGCCATGCCCACCAGGCTCACCAATGGCAGCAACCCCAAAGCCCATTGCCCGCCTGCCAAAAGCCACAACAGCGTGTACTGCACCATTTTGATGAGGAAAGCGCCCACCAGACTCGACAAATCCCAGGCCGACCATGGCGGGATCACCCGCCGCAGCGGCAGCAACAGCCAGTCGGTCACTGCAAACACAAACTGGCCCAAAGGTTGGTGAAAAGTAATGCGTTGCCATTGCATCAAAAACCTCAGCAAACAGGTGCCCGCGATCAGGCCCGCCAACACTTCCAGCACCAAACTGACCATTTGAAACAACATCGCCATCCTCCTCTTCGTGCGATGATACCCAGATGTCTGAACACGACACCCCATCCCCAGAAGACGTGACGCCTTTGCCTCTGTTCCCTTTGGGCACCGTGCTGTTTCCTGGCGCTTTGCTGCCGCTGCAGTTGTTTGAGCTGCGTTACCTGCAGATGATTGGCGAATGCGAGCGCCAAGGCACCGGCTTTGGGGTGGTCACCCTGTCCCAGGGCCGCGAAGTGCACCGGCCAGGTGAAGCTGCCGAACAGTTTGAAACCATGGGCACCCGGGTGCAGATCGAACGCATCGAGCGGCCCCAGCCCGGCTTGGTGAAGGTCT
>JBIKRC010000293.1:0-3330 GCA_044349375.1 Limnohabitans sp. | reverse complement strand
GGTGGCGGGCGTGCCCAACGTGATGGTGATCAACGCCGAAAAAGCGGCGGCCAACAAGATCAACACCGTGAACGACTTCATCAAGTACGCCAAAGCCAACCCGGGCAAGCTGAACATGGCCTCCAGCGGCAATGGCACCTCCATCCATTTGGCCGGTGAGTTGTTCAAGTCCCAGACCGGTACTTTCATGGCGCACATTCCTTACCGGGGTTCTGCCCCAGCGCTGCTGGATCTGTCGGGGGGCAACATGGACGTGATGTTTGACAACCTGCCCTCTGCCATTCCGCTGATCAAAGGGGGCAAGCTCAAAGCCCTGGCCGTGACCAGCAGCCAGCGCTCTGCGGCCATGCCTGAACTGCCGACTGTGGAAGAGGCTGCCGGCCTCAAAGGGTTTGAGGCCAGCAGTTGGTTTGGTTTGTTGGCCCCTGCCGGCACGCCTGCCGATGTGGTCAGCCGTATCCAGCAAGAGGTTGCCAAATCGTTGGCAAGCCCTGCCATGAAAGAGCGCTTGGCGACGCTGGGCGCGATCCCCAGCGGCAACACGCCCGCGCAATTTGCCGAGCACATTGATCGCGAGCACAAAAAGTGGGCCGACGTCGTCAAGGCTTCGGGCGCCAAGGTGGACTGATGGCCTGGTTTGATGGCTTTGAGCGGCAAACGCTCACCGTAGCGGGCTTGCCCGTTTGCTTTAGACGCTCGGCCGATTGGGCAGCGCAAGCGCATTTGCCGGTGCTCGTGTTGCTGCATGGTTTTCCGCAAACGCATGTCATGTGGCACCGCGTCGCGCAAAACTTGCGCGGCCGTTATCGGCTTGTGATGCCCGACTTGCGGGGTTACGGCGATTCATCCCACGCTGTGGGCGACGCGCAGCACCTGCATTACAGCAAACGCGCCATGGCGCAAGAAGTGGTGGGCTTGCTTGATGCGCTGGGCGTGGGTGACTTCTTTTTGTGTGGCCATGATCGGGGTGGTCGCGTGGCGCATCGCTTGGCTTTGGACCATGCCGCCCGCGTCAAAAAGTTGTGCGTGATCGACATCGCGCCCACCTTTGACATGTACAGCGGTCTTTGGGGCAAAACACCTGAAGTGTCAGGCCCGGTGGCCGACCCATACTTCGCCTTTGCGCAGGCCTACTACCACTGGTTCCACCTGACGCAGCCCGCGCCCCTTCCCGAATTCATGATCGGCGGCAACCCCAAGGCCTATCTGCATGCCAAGCTCGGCGGCTGGGGCAGTCAGGGCTTGGGCTACATCGAGGTCGAGGCTCTGGCCGAATACGAGCGCGCCTTTTGCAACCCGGCGCTCAACGACAAGGGCTGGTCCGCCGCCATTCACAGCGCTGCCGAAGATTACCGCGCGAGCGCAGGCATTGACCTGCAACACGACCGCGAAGGCCGTGCGCGTGGCGACAAAATCGCTTGCGACACCATGGTCTTGTGGGGAGATCGCGGCGTGGTCAACCGCATGTTCAAGCCTGTTGAGTTGTGGCAGGCGCAATGCGCGGGACATGTGGCCGGTCAGGTCATGCCTTCAGGCCACTTCATCCCCGAAGAATTGCCTGAAGCCACCAGTGACGCGCTGGCCAAATGGATGGTTTGAGTCTGGTGGTTTGCGGCAGCCTCAAGCCCCGCAACACTTTTTGTACTTTTTCCCGCTCCCGCAGCTGCAAGCAGCGTTGCGCCCGGGGGTAGCTTTCTTGATGACCTGCGCCACACGCGGGCCGATGTTGCGCCAGATCTCGCGCAGGTCGTACACCGCCCACAGGGCTTCGCCGTAGGCGTTCAGGCGCTCTTCGCTCACGCTGGGCGGGCCGTCTTCTGACAAGGCCGACAGCGTAGGCACCGCGTCATCGTCTTCTGTCAGGGCGACCACCGCTTCGAGCGACAGGTCGTACCACTTGGCGGCGTCCTTGTCCTTGGGCGTGGCCCATTCGTCTGGCCAATTTTCCACCGCGAACATGAAACCCAGTGCCCACACCTGGGCAAACGACGGGATCTCGCTGTCCTCGATTTCTTCGCGCTCTTCGGGTGGCAGCGAGGCGATAGCGCCACGCACGTCCATCACTTCGGGGGCATAGGCCTTGTCGTCGTCCAGCGCTTCCACCGGAGTGTCCAGGGCCAGCTTGATTTCGTCAAAACGGCGCTGCCACAAGGTCATGAACTGCTGGCGCTGGGCGTCGTCGGCAAAGCTACCGCCATCCTCCCCCTCATCCACGCCCAGCAGCATGGGCAGCCATTCGGCATCGGGAATGGCGCGGCGGCAGCACACTAGCGCGGCCATGAAGCCCTCGCAAAACTCCCATTGCGGCGTTTCTTCAAAACGCTCGCGCAGGTCGTCCAGGATGTTGTCCAGGCTGTCAAAATCTTCGGCTTCCAAGCCAGCGGTCGTGTTCATGGGGTGTTCCTGTGGTCAGGCGGGGATTGTAGGTGGGGACTTGAGCCCTCATTTACCGTTGGTTGACCAAGTGTCCGTTGACGTATTTGTGCAGCAAGCTGGCCGCCAGCGTTTGGTAGGGGATGCCTTCTTCTACTGCGCGCGCTTGCAGGCTTTTCAGATCGCGGCTTGAAATGCGGATGTTCAGGCGTTGGTCCTTTTTTAGCGTGGCTTCGGCGGTGACTTGGTGTGCTTTGCGGCGCGTGTTCGCATCCCCAACGGACTTGAGGGTGCCCGCCTCCAGGGCCTGCAAGATGTCCAATTCTTCGTCGTCATAAGTCGGCTTTTTGGTCATGACTGGCTCCTGTATTGCTTGGTGGCCTTGCGGCTGGGGATGATGGTTTTGAGAAAAATCTCGTTGTCTGATTCAACGAAAGGGACGGCGTAGACATAGCCATCGACCTCTACCATGGAAATCATTTGCCCGGGATATTTGTCCTGGTTAGGGTGGAAAACCACGTCCAACTCGTTGCCCAGGCTGATTTCAAAAACAATTCGCTCAAAAGAAATGCCTCGTTCTTTGAGCAACAACTGATTTTTTTCGAAATTCCAGTTGTAGAGTTTTGCGGCAGGCATGTGTGCATTTTATGCACACATGCCTGCTTCGGTCAAACAACCGTGCCAAGAGAGTGCTCATCGACCGGGTTCAAGGTCACGCCGCAGCGCTCCAGGCGTTTTTTCATGCACAGCACCTGCGCGTCCTTGCTGTGCAAGGCGGCGGTATGCTGCACAGCCAGGTCGATGAATTTTTGGTCGTCGGCGTCTTTGCAGGCATAGGGCGCTTTGGGCGCGTCGGGCTGCAGCTGCGCATGGCGGTCGAAGTGCGCCAGCACGGTATCGGCGGGCAGGGCGCGGGCGGTCAAGCGCTTGACGATTTGCGGGTAGGCCAGCACGCGG
>JBIKRC010000292.1:0-3368 GCA_044349375.1 Limnohabitans sp. | reverse complement strand
CCACATCCTCTTCAACCGCCAGCACTGGGACAAGTGCTACGGCTCCTCGGGCACGGTGGGCGCGGTGTCCGATATCTTGACCCAGGCCGGCTGGCCCGAGGGGCGTGTCACACGCGACGGCCTGACTTGGCTCAAAGAGCGTTTGCTCAAGGCCCAAAAGCTGGACAACCTGCGCCTGGAAGGCGTCAAGGAAGACCGAAAACCCGTGATCGGTGGCGGCCTGGCGGTTTTGCAAGCCGTATTTGATTTGCTGCAAATCGATGAGATGGATGCCGCGCAAGGGGCCCTGCGCCATGGCGCGCTGTACGACCTGATCGACCGTGAAAGCCCCCAGGATGTCCGCTCGTCCATGGTCAGCTGGCTGGCCCAACGCTTTGGCACCGATGCCCAGCAGGCCGATCGGGTCTCACGCACAGCCCAGGGCCTGCTGGAAGCCATGATTGGGTCGGGGACCGACCAGCCCCAAAACGAACGCCAACGCCATTTGCAAAAACTTCACTGGGCCTGCCAACTGCACGAAACCGGCATGCGCATTTCGCACAGCGATTACCACAAGCATGGTGCCTACATTCTGGACAACACCGACCTGCCCGGCTTCACCCTGGACGAGCTGCATCGCCTGAGCCAATTGGTGCTGGGCCACCGGGGCAAGCTGCGCAAGCTCGAAGCCGAACTGCAAAGCACCCGATTTGTGCAGCAACTCATGGCGCTGCGCCTGGCGGTCATCTTGTGCCATGCCCGGCGCGATCCGGATTTGTCGGGCTTGCACATCCAGTGCGATGTGGAAAGGCGCACCGCCAGCCTGCAAATGGACAGCGACTGGGCCGAACTCTGGCCCCAATCGGCGCACTTGCTGCGCGAAGAAAAAAACGCTTGGCAAAAGACGGATTGGGTTTTACAGGTATCAGCGGGCTAAATTCCCCGGATTTTTTGGGGTGGATGTCTTGCCGAATAAAAAACAACGGTATAAACTGTATGCACCGTTAATTTTTTTGAAAGGCAAAACACCATGAACGACACCACCATTTCCTCTGCCCCAAACGCAAACGCTGCCAGCACCGGCAGCACCGCATCTTCCAGCAAAGCTGCTACCAAATCTGCTGTCAAGGCAGCTCCCGCCTCCAAAACACCCGCTAAAACACCCGCCAAAGCGCCGCGCAAAACCGCCGCCAAAGCACCGCAGCGCAAGCCCGTCAAAACGGCCAAGGCTGCGGTGACCCCGCCTGCCGCGCCCGCCAAAGCCAAGACCAGCCCGGCCAAAGTGCCTCAGCCCAAAGCCTTGGACAAGAAAATTACAGCCGCCCCTGCCAAGGCGCCCAAAGAGAAAAAGATCAAAGTCGTGCGCGACAGTTTCACACTGCCCAAGACCGAGTTGCTGCAAATCACCGAAATGAAAAAACGCGCCATGACTTTGGGCGTGGAAGTCAAGAAAAGTGAATTGATCCGCGCCGGTCTGCAGGCCCTGGCAGGCATGGCCGACACCGCTTTCAAAAAGGCCATGGCCAACGTGCCCACCATCAAAACCGGTCGGCCTGCCAAAGACTGAGTGCGCTGACTCAGGCGCAGCTCACAAGCGCTCAGGGCAAGTCACCGCCATCAGCACGGTTTGAGCTTGGCCCTCGCGGATGCGGTGGCGCAGCCACCACACCGCGCCTTTTCGGATGGCGCATGCGGCCTCGGGCATGCCCAGCAATTGCGCCACCATGCCGCCCAGCGCAGGTTGATGCCCTACCAGCAAGACCGGGTAACGCGCCTCGGGCCAGCCTGAGGTTTCCAGCACATCCGCCACACTGGCCCCGGGGGACAGGGCGTCGCGGACCTTGTACTTGCGGCTCAGGGCCAGCACAGTTTGCTCGGCCCGCACGGCGGGGCTGCTGAGCACACGGGTCCCTTGTGGCAACTGGGCGTCCAGCCACGCGGCCATGCGCTCAGCCTGTTTGCGCCCGCGAGGCGTCAAGGCCCTTTGCATGTCGTCTTCGTCCGGCTCGGCCTCATGGGCTTCTGCATGCCGCCACACGATCAAATCCATGGGACTCACTCCTTGACAGGTGATGCGTCGTAGCGCTGCATCAGCGCTTGTTGGGCCCCGGGCCCCGGCTCGGTCAAGCCGACACGGTGGTATTGGCCATCTGGGGCCAAGTCCCAGGCGTCGCGCCCGTCGTGCAGGTAGGCGATCAGGCATTCGTCAATGATGCGCTGGCGCAGAACCGGGTCGGTCACGGGCCAAGCTAACTCAATGCGGCGCGTCATGTTGCGGCTCATCCAGTCGGCGCTTGACAGGTACAGAGATTCGTCCTGGTCGGCGCAAAAGTAAAACACCCGTGAGTGCTCCAGAAAGCGACCAATGACCGAGCGCACCCGGATGTTCTCGCTTAACCCAGCCACTCCGGCGGGCAGCATGCAGGCCCCGCGCACAATCAAATCGATCTTGGCGCCCTTTTGCCCGGCCGTCAGCAAAGCCTCCATCAACGGCTGGTCGGTCAGGGAATTCATCTTGATGACAATGCGCCCAGTCGCGCCACGCGCAGCTGCCTCGCCGACCGCCTCAATGCGGGCCTGCATTTGGGCATGTAAATTAAACGGTGCGACCAGCAAACTTTTCATCTTGGGCAACCGGCTTTGGCTGGCTAAATGTCCGAACAACTGGTCCATGTCGGCGGTGATGTCGGCATCGGCCGTGAGGTAACTGATGTCGGTGTACAGCGCCGCAGTGCGGCGGTTGTAATTGCCCGTCGACAGATGGCCATAGCGGCGCAGCACGCGGCCTTCGCGGCGGGTGACCAGCAGCATTTTGGCGTGCGTTTTCAGGCCCACGATGCCGTAGACCACTTGCGCACCGATCGATTCAAGTTGCTCGGCCCAGTTGATGTTGGCCTCTTCGTCAAAACGGGCCTTGAGTTCCACCACGGCCGTGACTTCCTTGCCCCGGCGTACCGCCTCGCGCAGCAAATCCATCAAGGTGGTGTCGCTGCCTGCGCGGTAAATGGTTTGCTTGATGGCCAACACATTCGGGTCCATCACGGCTTCGCGCAAAAAGGCCAGCACGCCGTCAAAGCTTTCAAAGGGTTGGTGAATCACCACATCGCCCGCTTTGAGCCGGTTAAAAATCGAGCCGTTTTGAGGCAATTGGACCGGAAAGCTGGCTTTGAACGGCGGAAACAGCAAGTCTGGTGCAGGCACCAAATCAATCAACTGCATCAGGCGCACCAGGTTCACCGGGCCATTGACCCGGAACACTGAGGCTTCGGGCAGTCGAAATTCCTTGTGCAAAAATTCTGCCAAACGGGGCGCACAGTTGGACGAGACCTCCAGGCGAACTGCCTGACCATAGTGGCGGTGCTGCAGGCCTTGGCGCAGGGCCATGCGTA
>JBIKRC010000291.1:0-3371 GCA_044349375.1 Limnohabitans sp. | reverse complement strand
AACAAATCAACAATGATTTTTCGAACCCATCTGCCATGACCTGGTCATCGAACTCACCATCGGGCATGGATTCGAGCATTCTGCGCATGCTGTTTTCCGAACGCAGCAAAATCTGATCGGTCACCGCCGTCAAATCGTCGATGTTTTCTTGTTGCAGCAAGGCCAACAATTTGGTTTGGGCCAACTCGTAGGCCGCAAACTGCGCACGGATATCACCAAGAGTCTCCAGCGGTTCTCTTAAATTTTCTTTGATGAAAGAGACCACATCGTAATTTTCTTCACCCCGTCTGCAAATCTTGAGTACCGGAATGCACAAGCCCTCCTCATAGGCGTCTTTGGCAAAAGGATTGGGGGCACCGCCAATGTCCACCGTATGGAAGGTGGAGCCCACAAAGGCCACCAACTCCGCACCGCGAAAAATCGGGCGAACCATGGTGATGTCGTTCAGATGCCCGGTTCCAAGCCATGGGTCATTGGAAATCAAAACATCACCTGGCTCCAGCGTGTGCTTGGGGTAGCGTTCGAGCATGGCCGCCAAAGTTCGCGGCATGGTTCCTAAAAATGAGGGAATCGAGCGGGATGACTGCGCGAAGACCCTGCCATTGGCGTCCATCAGAGAACAAGCCAAATCCCAATTCTCACGAACGACCACCGAAAACGAGGTGCGAACAAAAGTTTGCGCAACCTCATCCATCAGCCCCGTCAAACGTTGCCAAACAATACCAAGTTGCAGTGCGCTGATGCTTTTTCCCATGAATGACCCAATCCGTTGCGTGAATCATTGTCACCAACGGCCTGAACCAAGACCATTGGTAAATGACAAAGTCTGATTTAGCGACAGGCTAAAGTCACCCGCTGTCACATGAGGGTCTACCCCGATGTTCAAGCGCTTGTCGTGTTGCTCGGTATCTACCTACACTTGCTGGATGTTTGCAAACTCACTGGATTGGCTGTTTATGAATCGCATTTGGGCCATTTTGTTTGGAATGCTGGCTTTCTCTGCGCATGCCCAAGATGCCACCTACCCCAATAAACCCATTCGTTTGATCGTGGGCTATGCCCCTGGGGGGGCCACCGATATCGTGGCGCGCAGCATTGCCATCAAGCTTCAGGAAACGCTGGGCCAAACCGTGATTGTGGAAAATCGCGCCGGTGCAGGCAGCAACATTGCTTCCGAATTTGTGGCCCGCAGCGCCCCCGATGGCTACACCTTGCTGTTGGGAACGATCGCCAATGCCACGAACATGACCGCTTACAAAAACCTCGGCTACGACACCATGCGGGACTTCATTCACATCACCCAGACGATGACCGCCCCTTCGGTATTGGCTTTGCATCCTTCTGTGCCAGCCAAGAATTTGCGCGAATTTGTCGCGTTGGCCAAACAAAACCCAGGAAAGATGGCTTTTTCATCCAGTGGAAGTGGCGGGTCACCCCACTTGGCAGGCGAACTTCTGAAACTGCGTGGCAACATTGATTTGATCCATGTCCCCTACAAAGGCGCAGCGCCCGCCATGTCGGATTTGCTGGGAGGCCAAGTTCAAATGAGTTTTCAAACTGCTTTGTCAGCGATTCCACATCTGAAAAGTGGCAAGCTCAATGTCATCGCCGTGGCCAGCAAAAAACGCATGGGCGTCTTGCCCAATGTGCCCACCATGGCCGAAGCTGGCATGGCTGATTTTGAAGTTTCAAGCTGGAATGGCTTGTTTGCACCCGCCAAAACACCTGCACACATCGTCACTGCCTTGTACAACGCCACCATCAAGGCCATCAACACACAAGACATCAAAGACAAAATGGAGGCCCAAGGGGCTGAACCAGTTGGCAGCAGTCCCGACGAGTTCAAAGCCTTTGTGAAGGCGGAAATTGACAAGTGGGAACAGGTGATCATCAAGTCGGGCGCGAAGATGGACTGAAGCTTTGCGCCCCTGGACTGTGCGGCAGCCTCCATGAGGCTGTACCTCGAAGACTGGGTCGTTCGGCCAAACTTTAAGTACCCTGATGAATTTGAAATGGTAGGGCGTCACGGACTTGAACCGTGGACTTGCCTTGCACAACACCCTGCAAAAGTTCGCAGCGTGGCAAAAAGTATTTCCGCCTTGAGCAGCATTTTTTTCCCAACCAACTCAACAGCGTGAAGTTCAGGCAAGGTCACAGTCCAACAATTGCGCGGGACTGATGCCGTGTTGCATGTGTCGTTCAACACGACACTTCACCGATGAAAGCTTGCACGCAGCTTGTTGGACGCTGCATCAATCGCTGTATCCAGTTCCCCTGCCAAAACTGCTGCTTTAATGATTTGCAGCGTGGGCACAAGCTCCTTTTCGCTGGCAACTTCTACGGCGTATTTGCCCTTTGCCAGTTCAAGCAATCGTGCGCCGTAACGCACGCTCAGACTGGGTGCACGTGTTGAGGGTACCTGTCAAGCCCGTGTCGCAGCGGCAAACAAGTCAAGCCACTCTCTTTCCCAGGGCCCCACCACGTTGTCCACCGCCGTTTGCACCACCACCGTTTGAGTGGGCATATCAATCATCACACGCTGACCTTGGGCCCCAGCAAAGTAAAGCCGAGACCCATCTGCCTTGGTGTGCCACATGTGGGCTTTGTAGCCAAACCCTGGCCCTGCCACACCGTGGCGGCATTGTCGATCGCGATCCCCCCAATGGGAGCACTCGTGTAACCATGCTTCACTCACCACCTGGAGACCGCCAACGCTTCCTTTTTCTGCCACTAGTCGCCCAAGTCGTGCCCAGTCGCGCAAACGTGCAGCAAAACCGACGCAATTGAACTCATTTTGTTCGGCGTCGGTGCTCCAAGTTGCGTCCGCTTCTGCACCCATCGGTTGCCACAACACCTTTTCAGCAAACGCGGACATGCTCATGCCGCTGACTTGGCGAATCACCATACCCAGCGTCAGCGGGCACAACTCGTTGTAGTTGTATTTCGTGCCGGGTTCTTCCCGCCTGCGGTTCCACCCAGCCACCGTGCTGGCAATACTGGCTTTCGGTTGCATGAAGGCCGACGGATAGATGAAGGCGTTATCGCGATCGTGCAGCACATCAGCCCCACTAGACATGTTGCTGAGGTTGCGTAACGAGACCCCACCATGCAGCGTGCCCTTGAGCGAGGGCACATACTTTTCTGCCGGATCGTCGTAACTTTGGATGAGTTTTAGGTCCAAGCAAATGCCCAGAAGCAACGAGGTGATGCTTTTAGCCATGGACCAACCCGTAAGACGCATCTGGGCCGTGCGTTCGTACTGATAACGCTCGAACAAAATGTGATTTCCACGGGCAATCAGCAAACCCGTGATAGGCCAACTTCTCAAATAATCTTTGGGCGTACGCTCGGAAAAACCTGTGCGATACACC
>JBIKRC010000024.1:0-12694 GCA_044349375.1 Limnohabitans sp. | reverse complement strand
CATCTACACAGGTGGTGTGGTGCGGCAAACCGCTGTTCGACTTCAAATCCCCACAATAGGCCATTGGCATCTTGCAGTGGACACCCAAGGCCTGCAAAGCTCAGGCTCCTTTGGTGCCACAGTGAAAATCATCGAAGGCTGAGCAGGGGTCTGGCGCAAGCCAAACTGCCATGTGCATGGCCCAGATCGGTCGACGGTGTGGGCGTAGTGATAGACCAGCCAAGTTCTGGTCTTTACCGTGCTTCAGTTGGCCCGGGCCACCCACACGGTGGCGCCTTCGGAGCCGTAAAGTTCAGCGTGCGGGATATCGCGTGCCAGTCGGAAAAAATCACCCGCCTGGAGGTACTTGACCTCGGCGCCCATCGTCAACCAATATTCACCTCGCGCCACATAAGCGCTCACATCAAAAGGGTGGGTGTGGGTGTCGAGCTTCAAGTCCGCTTCCCACTCGCGCACGATGATTTCGTCAAAGCCTTCATCCAGGGATTGGGCGGTGAAGTTTTCGAGTGTGGGTGTGGTCATGGGTGTTTCCGGTGAGGGATAAAAAAGTGGGGAGATTCGGACAGATGCAGGCCGTGCGGCTCAGGCCTTGTACCAGTCCTTGACCGCTGCCACGTAACGGGCAACGCCCTCGGCCACGGTGGCTGCATCGAGCGCGCCATAAGACAGGCGTTGGTAGTTGGCGCTGGCCGTGTCGTTCAGGCCAAAAGCAAAGCCGGGCAGGGTGGCCACGCGGAATTTTTCGGTCATGGCGCGGTTAAAGGCCATGGGGTCGGCCACGCCAGGCAACTTCATCAGCACATAAAAAGCGCCTTGGGTGTTTGGAAATTCAACCAGATACCCCAGACCTTGCAGCGCCTGGTTGACCTGTGCACGCACCTGGGCCAAGGCGTGCACTTTGGGTTGCACCCATTCGCGGCCCAGCTGCAGGGCTTGCAGCGCCAGCAATTGCGAGGCCACCGGGGCGCAGATCAGGTTGGTGTCTTGCACCTTGTTCATGGCCCCAAACAGGTCGGCCGGGAACACCACATAGCCCACGCGCCAGCTGGCCATGCCAAAGTTTTTGGACATGGAATAAAACGATACGGTGTGGCCTTGTGCACCCGGAATCGATGCCGGTGAAAAGTGCCGGGACCCGTCGTAGGTGAAGTATTCGTAGGCTTCGTCGCTGAAGTGGTAAAGCCCTGAGCGGGCGCACAAGGCGTTCACGGCCCGCAGGCTTTCTTCGCTGTACACGGCCCCGGTGGGGTTGTTGGGCGAGACGGTGACGATGGCGCGGGTGCGGGGGGTGATCGCGGCGGCCAGGGCGTCCACATCCAGGCTCCAGTCGTTGTGTGTGGGCACGGGCACAGGGACGCAGCCGCACATGCGGATGGCCATTTCCTGGTTGAAGTAAAACGGCATGGGCAAGATGAATTCGTCGCCCGGGTCGGCCACGGCCAGCACGCTGTTGAGAAACGCCATGTTGCTGCCCGCCGTGACCATGACGATCGACTCGGTGCCGCAATGGACATGGTTCTCGTCGGCCAGTTTTTGCCGAAAGCGGTCCACCAGGGGGGCGATACCACCCACGGCCTGGTATTTGTTCAGTTGGCCATCTGCCATGAGCGCCGGGAGCTCGGCCACGGCTTGCGCCGGGGGGCCGTAGTTCACAACGCCTTGGCCCAGTGAAATGGTGCCGGGGTTGTCGCGCACCAGCTTGGCGATGGTGGGGATGATGGGGCTGTCCACCGCATCCATGCGGGCTGATTGGCGCTTCATGTTGTGTTCTGTTCTGTGGCTGGGTGGCTTGAACAATCGGTCACTTGCTGATCACTTGCCGATTACTTACCGTTGATGGCCAACAACTCGACCTCGAACAACAAGGTGGCTTTGGGCGGGATCACATTGCCCGCGCCGCGATCGCCATAGGCGGTGGCAGGCGGGCAGGTCAGCTTGGCTTTGCCGCCCACCTTCATCAGCTGCACGCCTTCGGTCCAGCAGGGGATGACGCGGCTCAGTGGGAACTCGATGGCCTCGTTGCGTTTGTAGGAGCTGTCGAACTCTTTGCCGTCGGGCAAGGTGCCTCGGTAATGGACTTTGACGGTGTCAGAGGCTTTGGGGCTGGCACCGGTGCCGTCTTTCAGTGACCGGTAGATCATGCCTGAGGCCGTGAGTTGCGCGCCAGGCTCTTGCGCCGCAGCGGCGGTGACCGTGTTTTGGGCCCAACTGGGCGTGCAGGCCAACAAGACCAGGGACAGGGTGGCCGCGCGGGGGATCAAAAATGTGTTCATGGGGTGATTTTTGTGCAAATGAGGAAATGGGGGCTTCACTTCGGGGACAAGTTGGGTTGTTTCATTATCCGAAAGTCTTGGCTTGGGCCCATTGCCCCATGCGGGCGCTGATGCTGTGGAACTCGGCCACGGTGTGCGCGATGATCTGCTCAGCCGTCAAGACCTCGTGCACCAAGCCTGCCGATTGCCCCGCCAGAGCAGGGGCGGCGTTCATGTTGCCCCCGAAATAAACGTCCTGGATACCTTGGAAGGCGTCAGGCCCCATCAACCCCGCTTCGTGCAGGCTTTGGGTGAACGGTGCCTTGAGTGCGCGGATGCAAGGCGAGGACTTGGTGTTGAGCATGTAGGTGCCGGTGGTGGGTGCGTCCACAATGGCTTGTTTGAAGTGGCTGTGCACCGGGCTTTCGGCGCAGGCCACAAAGCGGGTACCCATCTGGATGGCTTCGGCGCCCAAGGCAAATGCAGCCGCCATGCCGCGACCGTCCACGATGCCGCCTGCCGCAATCAGGGGCAGATCGGTTTTTTCGCGGATGGCCTGCAGCAGCACCAGGGTGCTGACTTCTTCCGGGTTCTTGAAACCACCGCCCTCAGATCCCTCCACCACCAGGCCATCGACTCCGGCATCGGCGCATTTGAGGGCGGCCTCCAGCGTGGGCACGGCGTGGTAAACCGCGATGCCCGCCGCCTTCAAGGGGGCGACAAACTTGGCCGGGCTGCCCGCCGAGGTGGTGACGAACCGGATGCCCGACTCGCAGACGTAGCGCAGCATGGCATCGTCTTTCAAAAAGCGGATGGGCAAATTCACGCCAAAGGGCAAGCCCGACGCCAGCATGGCGGCGATTTCGCGCTGGCAGTTTTCGGTCTCGCCAGAAGAGGTCTCGATGATGCCCAGCCCGCCCGCCCGCGAGACCGCCATGGCCAAGGGGCTGCGGGCGATCCAGCCCATGGGGGCTTGCAAGATGGGGTAACGGGCGCCAGTGTGGGCCAAAACGCGGTTCATGAAAGGGGCCTTCAGGGTCAAATTGAATATCTTAAGTGCGCGCTTGAGACAGTGCAGTCGCGCAGTGGTCGCCGAATGGTCCTGCAGCAGGCGCGGTTTTGCATAAACTGAGCGTGTTCAACACTGGAGACACACAAAATGGCTTTGACGCTTTTGGCTTTTGACACCCCCAACGCCCGCAAAATCACCGTGGCCTTGGAGGAGATGGGTTTGCCCTTTGCCGTGCAAGTGGTGGACATCACCCAAAAAGAGCAATTCGATCCGGCATTTTTGAAGATCAGCCCGAACAACAAGATCCCGGCTTTGGTGGACACCGAAGGGCCCGATGGCCAGACGCAAACGGTGTTTGAGTCGGGTGCGATCCTGATTTATTTGGCCGAAAAAACCGGAAAATTCTTACCTGCTCATGGCGCTGGTCGGGTGGCCGCGCTGGAGTGGCTGATGTTCCAAATGGGCGGCTTTGGCCCCGCGCCGGGTCAGGTGCACCATTACGCAGCCTTGAGCAACGAGGCCGACAAACGTTACGGTTTTGAACGTTTCATGGCCGAGACCTTGCGCCTGTATGGCGTGATGGACAGCAGATTGGCCGCTCACGAATTTTTTGCCGGCGAGCTGTCGATTGCAGACTTTGCCATCCTGGGCTGGGTCTGGCGTCACCCGCGCCACCAAGTGGATTTGCAGCAGTTTCCCCACGTTCAGCGTTGGTATCAGGCCTTGATGGCGCGGCCTGCGGTGCAAAAAGGCTTTGCTGTGAAGCTGCGTCGGGACTGATGTGGCTGTAAAAAAGGCCGCCGCCGATGCGGCACTGGCCCTCAGAAATGGCGAGGTGAGGGGGTTTTTTGGGGAGGGCTGGCGCCCGAAATCCTTCCGCCGAGCGGGGCCGCTGTCTGAAACAGGGCCTTTCTTGTGGCTTAATATCGTTTTGTATTTTTTATCCGGAGCCACAGATGGGCAACAAAATCGTCACCGAAGCAGATCGTAAATTCACCCCCCCACTGCCCGCATTGCCTGGCGTGACCTTGCGCACCGGCGGCCGTGGCCAGCGCATTAGCCTGGAGCGTGGTGTGGCGACACGCAGCAAGAAGAACCCCGGCAAGCGCTCCACCAAGGGCGGTTGAACCCGGTGCGCCCGGCATTTGCCGGGCCAGTGCCGAGCCACTGATGAACTCAGTGGCTTTTTTTTCGGTTTTGCGGAACCTTTCTAGGCTGAGCCGCGGATCAAGGAGAGCTTAATGTTGATTTCTTATGCCGCCGTGTTGGTGGCCGGCATCATGCCGGTGGTGTGTGCGGGCATCGCCAAGTCGGGCTTCAAGGGCTATGACAACAGCGACCCCCGCGCTTGGCTGGCCAGTCAAACCGGTTTCAGGGCGCGGGCCAATGCCGCGCAGTCCAACTGCTTTGAGGCGTTCCCGTTTTTTGCTGTGGGCATCATCTTGGCCTTGCTGACTGGGGTAGATCCGACCACGGTGGATGCACTGGCCATGTTCTTCATTGCGGCCAGGGTGGCCTATGTGTGTTTCTATGTAACCGACAGACCCAAATTACGCACCATGGCCTGGTCGGCGGCTTACATCACGGTGGTGGCCCTGTTTGCGTTGGCCATGCTGAATTTGCAGATCGACTGAAGCCAAAAAGACCGCGTTATCAAGGCACAATAAGCGCTCTGCCCCGGTGGTGAAACTGGTAGACACACCGGACTTAAAATCCGTTGCTTCGTTCATAGCGGGCGTACCGGTTCGATTCCGGTTCGGGGCACCAATTGAGGAAAACATCATCATGAACCACGACAACGCACCGCTCGAAATTCACGTGCATGGTGATGTGCCGATCAAACCCGGCATTGACATCAAAGCGATACAGGAAGCGCTCAAGCCTCTTTGGCATTACGCCGGGGCGCGTTCTTGGCAAGAAGGCGCTGTGAGTCTGTACGAAGAAGAGCCGGGCATCCATTTTGATGTCAGCACTCAGCGCCTGAACATCTGCTGGACCGTGCGCGGCGACGAGGATTTCCGCATGGTCATGGACGATCTGTGCATGAGCCTTAACGACTTGTCGGCGGCGGGCACCCAGATCGAGGTGACTTTTTACGACACCGAATTCGACGACGAAGACGAGGCCAGCGGGAGCGAGTCGCGCGACGATTTTGTGATGCTGTTTGTGGGGCCTGACCCAGCAGCGATCATGCAAGCCCAACGTGATTTGCTGGTGCACGATGTGGTCAACATGATGGAGCGCCACTTTGACGGGGCCGAGTTGTCGGGTGTGGTCACCGAGATCGACAAACTCTTCAGCCAACGCTTTGACAGCCTGGTCAGCTCATTGGAGCTTGGCAAACCGCCGCGTGGCTCGGGGGGGTCAAGCGGACATGGCGGCAGTGGCGGTGGACGCCGTCCCAGGCATTTGCACTGATAGGGCGCACCATGAACCTTGACCGTCTTCGTTCCGCGCTGAACCCGGGCGTGCGCTTGCGCGAAGTTTTTGGCTGGGCCATGTACGACTTCGCCAATTCGGGCTACACCACGGTGGTCATCACGGCGGTTTTTGCGGCCTATTTTGTGGGCGTTGTGGCCGACGGAGCCGACTGGGCCACCTTGGCCTGGACATCGGGTTTGAGCGTGTCTTATCTGATTGTGATGCTCACCATGCCGGGGTTGGGCGCTTGGGCCGACCGGGTGGCCGGCAAAAAACGCATGCTGATGTGGGTCACGGCGGGCTGTGTGATCAGCACAGTGGCTTTGGCGCTGGTGGGGCCGGGTCAGGTGGCGCTGGGCTTATTCATTTTGGTGCTGTCCAACACCTTCTTCTCTTATGGCGAGTCGCTGACCGCTTCGTTTCTGCCCGAACTGGCCAAGCCTGAAGCCATGGGCCGCGTGAGCGGTTGGGGCTGGTCTTTGGGCTACATCGGCGGCATGCTGACGCTGGGTATTTGCTTGGCTTATGTGCTGGCAGCCCAGGCGCGTGGCGAGACGGGTGGGCAGTTTGTGCCGGTCACCATGCTGATCACGGCGGCCATCTACGGCGGTGCGGCCTTGATTACTTTTAGATTATTGCGAGAGCACTCGCCAGCCCGTCCTGAAGTTCCAATCCAATCGGTCATACAAAGCCTGCGAAGCTTGCGCCAGACACTGCGTGAGGCTTTGCCTTACCGCGATTTCACCCAGTTGCTGGCCTGCGCAGTGGCCTATCAGGGCGGGGTGGCAGTGGCCATCACGTTGGCGGCCATCTACGCCGAGCAGGTCATCGGGTTTCAGCCGCAAGAAACCATGGTGCTGATCTTTGTGCTCAACATCGCGGCTTTTGTCGGTGCCTTGCTCTTTGGCCATGTGCAAGACCGCTTGGGTCACAAGCTGGCCTTGTCGCTGACACTGCTGGGCTGGGTGGCCACTTGTTTCATCGCGGCGTTGTCCACCGACAAGGCCACGTTCTGGTGGGCAGCCGGGATCGCTGGCTTTTGCATGGGCTCAAGCCAGTCTGCGGGTCGCGCCATGGCGGGGCTGATGGTGCCGGCCCATCGCTTGGGCGAGTTTTTTGGCCTGTGGACCTTTGCCATTCGGTTGGCCAGCATTTTGGGTCCGCTGACCTATGGCCTGATCACCTGGCTGAGCGACGGCAACCAGCGCCTGGCGATTGGATCGACGTCTGTGCTGTTCGTCTTGGGGCTGGTGCTGTTGATGCCGGTGAATGTAGAGCGGGGTCGATTGGCGGCGCAGTCGAATCCTTGAGCATTTCAGTAGGTCGGTGCCTTTGGGTCCGACAACGCGGGTGGTGCACCGTTGCCGTTTGAAATGTCGCTTCGCGAGAGTATGGCTGTCGGACCGTAAAGGCACCGACCTACGAACATCATGGGGCTGGGTTGCTTAGCAAGGCAGGTACTGCCTCGCAGACCTCAGGAGGAAAGCCCAGCCAGCGCATGGCGGCGGCTTGCAGGCCTTGTAAGTCACCTGTGGTCATCAAGCGAATGGGCTGCGCAGCCCCATGGGGTGCCTGCGGGTTCAGCAACTGAGCCGCTGCCAGCAAGCGCTGCGTTTGACGCGCCACCGGTTCGCCCGTTGAGACCAATTGCACATGGGGCCCCAACAATTGGCGCAAATCCTTTTCGACAAACACATAGTGGGTGCAGCCCAGCACCAAGGTATCGATGTCGCCAGGTGCAGCGCCAAAGGGGCCCATAGCCAGGGTGTAGGTCTGCAGCAACTGCGCTATTTGTGCTTGTGCGGCCACCGCCTTATCGGGCAGGGTGCTTTGTTCAATGGCCAAGGCCAGGCCGTTGCAAGCTTGCACCTCAAAATGCGCCTCGCTTTGCATGCTGGCCAACAGTCGCGCGAACTTGTCGCTGGCCACGGTGCCCCGGGTGGCCATCACGCCAATGTGGCCGGTTTGGCTCAGGGTCACGGCGGGTTTGAGCGCAGGCTCTACACCCACCAGCGGCAGTTGCTGGTGGCGTGTGCGCAGCTCATGGATGGCTGCGGCGGTGGCGGTGTTGCAGGCTACGACCAGAGCCTTGATGTGGTGTTGCGTCAGCAAGTACTCGGCAATCGCGTGGGTGCGCTGGCGGATGAAGGATTCGCTTTTTTCGCCGTAAGGCGCGTGCGCGTTGTCGGCCAGGTACACAAAGCGCTCGTGCGGCAGTTCTTTTTGCAAGGCCTGCAGCACGCTCAGGCCGCCGATGCCGCTGTCAAACACGCCGATGGGGTGCTGTGGATCGGTGCTCATGGGGTGGTGGACCTGAAAAAAGGCCGCTTGCGCGGCCTTGTAGAGCAGGGGTGCATCAGCCAGCGGTCACGCCAATGCCCTTGAACTCGCCGGTGGCGATGCGCATTTGCCATTCGGCAGGACCGGTGATGTGGGCGCTGGTGCCGCCCGCGTCCACGGCCACCGTCACGGGCATGTCGACCACGTCGAATTCATAGATCGCTTCCATGCCCATGTCGGCAAAGCCCACCACTTGGGCGTGTTTGATGGCTTTGGACACCAGGTAGGCCGCGCCGCCCACGGCCATCAGGTAAGCGCTCTTGTGCTTCTTGATGGCTTCGATGGCGACGGGGCCGCGTTCGGCCTTGCCAATCATGGCGATCAGGCCGGTTTGGCCCAACATCATTTCGGTGAAACCGTCCATGCGGGTGGAGGTAGTGGGGCCGGCGGGGCCCACAGCCTCGTCGCCCACCGGGTCCACCGGGCCGACGTAATAAATCACGCGGTTCTTGAAACTCACAGGCAGCGGTTCGCCCTTGGCCAGCATGTCCTGAATGCGCTTGTGTGCGGCATCGCGGCCGGTGAGCATCTTGCCGTTGAGCAGCAGGGTTTGGCCGGGTTTCCAGGCCGCCACCTGCTCGGGCGTGAGGGTGTTGAGGTCCACGCGCTGGCTTTTTTCGGTGTCTGCCGTCCAGCCCACGTTGGGCCACAGGTCGAGCGAAGGCACTTCCAAATACGATGGGCCGGAGCCATCGAGCACAAAGTGCGCGTGGCGCGTGGCGGCGCAGTTGGGGATCATGGCCACGGGTTTGCTGGCCGCATGCGTGGGGTACATCTTGATTTTGATGTCGAGCACGGTGGTGAGGCCGCCCAGGCCTTGCGCGCCAATGCCCAGGGCGTTGACCTTGTGGTACAGCTCCAGGCGCATTTCTTCGACTTGGTCGAGTTTTTCGCCTTTGCTGGATTTTTCGAGCAGCTGGTACATGTCCAGGTCGTCCATCAGGCTTTCTTTGGCCAAGAGCACGGCTTTTTCGGCGGTGCCGCCAATGCCAATGCCCAACATGCCCGGTGGGCACCAGCCTGCGCCCATGGTGGGCACAGTCTTCAAAACCCAGTCCACGATGCTGTCGCCGGGGTTGAGCATGATCAGCTTGGACTTGTTTTCGCTGCCGCCGCCTTTGGCCGCCACGGTCACATGCACATGGTGGCCCGGCACGATCTTGGTGAAGATCACGGCGGGCGTGTTGTCCTTGGTGTTTTTGCGGTTGAAGTGCGGGTCCGACACGACAGACGCACGCAGCATGTTCTCGGCAAAGTTGTAGCCTTGCCGCACGCCTTCGTTGACCGCGTCTTCCAGACTGCCGGTGAAGCCGTCGAACTTCACGTCCATGCCGACTTCAAGGAACACGTTGACGATGCCGGTGTCTTGGCAAATCGGGCGGTGCCCGATCGCGCTCATCTTGCTGTTGGTCAGGATTTGCGCAATGGCGTCTTTGGCGGCGGGGCTTTGCTCGCGCTCGTAAGCGCTGGCCAAGTGAGAGATGAAGTCAGCCGGGTGGTAGTAGCTGATGAATTGCAGCGCGGCGGCAACGGATTCAATCAGGTCGGCTTGTTTGATCAGGGTGGTCATGGTGCTTTGATCTCTAGAAAACCAAAAAATGGTCGGTATCAGGCGCTCAGTGCGCCTTGTCGTGGTGTGACATCAGGCGATCGGCGTAGGCAATGGCGATGGCGCTGAACAAGAAAGCCATGTGGATGATGGTTTGCCACATCAGCACTTTTTCGTCGTAGTTGGCCGCGTTGATGAAAGTCTTGAGCAGGTGGATCGAGCTGATGCCGATGATGGCCGTGCCCAGTTTCACTTTGAGCACCGAGGCGTTGACGTGACTCAGCCACTCGGGCTGGTCCGGATGGCCTTCGAGGTTCAGGCGCGAGACAAAGGTTTCGTAACCACCCACGATGACCATGATCAGCAAGTTCGAGATCATGACCACGTCAATCAGGGCCAGCACCACCAGCATGATCACCGTTTCATTCAGGGTCGTGAGCGGCGCATCGGCTTTGTAGCCAATGCTGCTGACCAGGGCCTGCAGTGCGGTTTGGCTGCCAAATGCCGCTTCGAGCAGGTGCACCAATTCAACCCAAAAATGGAACACATAGACCGCTTGTGCGGCGATCAGCCCCAAGTAAAGAGGCAATTGCAGCCATCGGCTGGCAAAAATAAAGCTGCTCAAGGGGCTCAATTTGCCTTGAGGGGCGGGCTGCTGGTTGGACATGGTTTTCCTGAAAGTTGCATAAAGGCAATGCCTTGGGGCGAATACTGATTTTAGGCGGTAGAAGTCCGATTTAATATCGGACAGATGCAAGCCTGATGTCAGTCAGTGCTTTGTAAGAGCGAAAGCAGACATTTGCATCAGTTTAAAAAACGACCATGTCAATGAGGAGACAAATCTGATGAGTTCCAATCTCTACCAACCCAGCGCCGATTTCGTGAAAAACGCCCACATTTCGGGCATGCCCGCCTATGAGGCGCTGTGCAAAGAAGCCGAAACCGATTACGAAGGCTATTGGGCCCGTCTGGCCAGAGAGCTGATCAGCTGGAAGACCCCTTTCACCAAGGTGCTCGACGAATCGAACGCGCCCTTTTTCAAGTGGTTCGAAGACGGCACGCTGAATGCGTCCTACAACTGCCTGGACCGCAACGTCGAAAAAGGCCTGGGCGACAAGACCGCCATCATTTTTGAAGCCGACGGTGGCGAAGTCGCCAAGGTCACCTACAGCCAGCTGCTGGCCAAGACCTGCCAATTCGCCAACGCGCTCAAAAGCTTGGGCATCAAAAAAGGTGACCGCGTGGTCATCTACATCTCCATGTCGATCGACGGCGTGGCGGCCATGCAAGCCTGCGCCCGCATCGGCGCGACCCACTCGGTGGTGTTCGGCGGCTTCTCAGCCCAGTCGCTGCGCGACCGCATCGAAGACACGGGCGCGGTGGCCGTGATCACCGCCGACAACCAAGTGCGCGGCGGCAAATTGTTGCCTCTCAAATCCATCGTGGACGACGCCATCAACTTGGGCGGTTGCGGCTCCATCAAAAATGTCTTGGTTGTCAAGCGCTCGGGCGCCGACATTGCCATGACCGCTGGGCGCGACGTGTGGATGGCCGAGCTGGCTGACCAACAAGCCACCACCTGCGAGCCAGAGTGGGTGGGTGCCGAGCACCCCTTGTTCTTGCTCTACACATCCGGCTCCACCGGCAAACCCAAAGGCGTTCAACACAGCACTGGTGGCTACTTGCTGCACGCAGCCTTGACCACCAAGTGGACCTTTGACCTGAAGGCAGACGACGTGTTCTGGTGCACCGCCGACATCGGTTGGGTCACGGGCCACACTTACATCACCTATGGCCCATTGGCTTTGGGTGGCACCGAAATCGTGTTCGAAGGCGTGCCCACTTACCCCGATGCGGGCCGTTTCTGGAAGATGATCCAGGACCACAAGGTCTCGATTTTCTACACCGCGCCCACCGCCATCCGCTCGCTCATCAAGGCCGCAGAAGCCAACGACGCCGTGCACCCCAAGAGCTACGACTTGTCGAGTTTGCGTTTGCTGGGTTCTGTCGGCGAGCCGATCAACCCTGCCGCTTGGGAGTGGTACCACAAGCATGTGGGCGGCGGCAATTGCCCCATCGTCGACACCTTCTGGCAGACCGAAACCGGTGGCCACATGATCACGCCGCTGCCTGGTGCCACACCCATGGTGCCCGGCTCTTGCACGCTGGCCTTCCCCGGCATCCAAGCGGCCATCGTGGACGAGACCGGCAAAGACATGCCCGATGGCCAAGGCGGCATTTTGGTGGTCAAGCGGCCATGGCCTTCCATGATCCGCAACATCTGGGGCGACCCTGAGCGTTTCAAAAAGAGCTACTACCCCGATGACTTCAAAGGCAAGTATTACTTGGCAGGCGACGGCGCCATCCGTGACGAGAAAACCGGTTACTTCACCATCACCGGCCGCATCGACGACGTGTTGAACGTCTCCGGTCACCGCATGGGCACGATGGAAATCGAATCGGCCTTGGTCAGCTGCACCGAGCTGGTGGCAGAAGCCGCGGTGGTGGGCCGCCCCGACGACACCACAGGTGAGGCGATTTGCGCCTTCGTGGTGCTCAAGCGTTCTTTGCCCAACACCGAAGAAGGCAAGGCGATTGCCAAGCAGTTGCGAGACCACATCGCCAAGGAAATCGGCCCGATCGCCAAACCCAAAGACATCCGCTTCGGCGAGAACTTGCCCAAGACACGTTCCGGCAAGATCATGCGCCGCCTGCTGCGCTCGCTGGCCAAGGGCGAAGAGATCACGCAGGACATCTCTACCTTGGAGAATCCCGCCATCTTGGGTCAGCTCGGTCAGGCTTACTGATCGGAGCCGATCTGCAAAGGGTTTTTGGACCCTTTGCAGCGATGCAAAACAAAAGGCAGCCACGGCTGCCTTTTGTCATGGTGCTGGGGCGTGTCAGGTTTTCATCGCCAAGCCCAAACGCTCGATGGTCGCTTTTTCGGACTGGAACATGTTGCGGATGAACTGGGTGTATTCCTCGGTGCCCATGTAGATCACCGATTGGTCGTATTTGTCGAAGCTGGCCATCACGGCGGGGTCTTGCAGCGTGCTTCTGAAGGCGTCGTGCAGGCGTTTGACCACGGCCGGGTCCATGCCTTTGGGGCCGCCAATGCCG
>JBIKRC010000290.1:0-3397 GCA_044349375.1 Limnohabitans sp. | reverse complement strand
GCCGGTGGCCGTTGTAATGAAAATCACCGATCAGGGGCACGTCGATGCCCATTTTGTCGAGCTGGTCGCGGATGTGCGGCACCGCCTCAGCGGCTTCGGGGGTGTTGACGGTGATGCGCACCATCTCAGATCCGGCAATGGCCAGTTCCTTGACCTGAATGGCGGTACCGATCACGTCGACCGTGTCGGTGTTGGTCATGGACTGCACGCGCACTGGGGCGCCGCCGCCCACGGTGACGACGCGCGAGCCCCAGACCACTTGGGACTGGCGGCTGCGCCGCACTGCAGGACGCGCAATGGCAATCGGCTCAGGGCTCAGTGGCAAGTTTGCAGATGTCATGTTCACTCCTTCACTTCAAAACGAGCCACCGTCACCTGGGTGTGGGGCTTGAGGTCAAAAGCTTGGCCGCGCAGCGTGGCGGTGACCACCTGGGCACGGCCGACCACCACACTCACGGGCAAAGGGCTCTGAATGCGGGTGCTTTCGCCGGCCTTGACCACGCCACTCCAGACCACCGCTTTTTGCGCGTTGCGCACTTCCAGCCAACTGTCGCCCGATGCGGAAAACACCCATTCGGGGGATGCATCAGTACGGCCTGCGGAAGATGATGCCATGGCTGTCGCTGAATTGGCAGGGATCGCTTGCGAACTCTTGGATGCCACGGGCGCAGTCACCACAGCGGTCGTTGCCGCATAGGGAGCATTCGACTCCGATGACGCTGGCGACTTCGTGGTTTTTGCATCAGAAGCTTCCAAGGTGGGCAATGTCGCGGCAAACACAGGCAACGAAACAGGTTCGCCGACTTCTTGAGAAACCACTTCGTCAGCCATCAAGGATTTGACGTCCTCCACCCAAGCCCACTGAGACGGACCGGGCAACCAAAGCAAGGCACCTGTCAAAAACAGCATGAATGCGGCACTCCAGACCACTTTGGATGAAGCCATGCGGCCCCAAGACAGACCAGCGATGCCCACAGAGGCCTCGTCCTCAAGGGGCTTGATGGCGCTTCGCAGAGGCTCCAAATGGGAGGGCATTTGCGGCAACAAGGCCAAAATGGGTGCAGCATCAGTTTGAAGGTGACGGCAAACGCCGGAAGCCAGGCCCCGGTAAAAGACGGGGCCTTTGCCCGGGTCAAGCTGATCCGCCTCCAAAGCCTCCAGTTGGCGCACCGGCACTTTCAAGGTGACCGACAAAACGGCCAGGTGGATGCCCGCCTTCAAACGCGCTTTGCGCAGCAACTGGCCTGCCGTCACAGCCAAAACAGGGGGCTCAGAACTGTCGACCAGGGATCCGGGCTCAGTTTTTGGGCTTGGTGTCATGTCAAGGCTCCGAAAAAGTCACAGCGGACAGGGGCACCCAGTTGATGGTGCGTTGCTCGGCCATGCGCGATTGCACTTGGGTGCGGTCTTTCACATCTCCGGCCAGCTGGCCGCAGGCCGCATCGATGTCATCGCCACGGGTTTTGCGCACCGTGGTGACCAAACCGGCGTCTTGCAACTGCTTTGCAAAGGCCTGCACGCGGGCCTGAGGTGAGCGCAGCAAACCGGAGGCCGGAAAAGGGTTGAAGGGAATCAGATTGAACTTGCAGCGCAGACCCTGGCGGGCGTGTTTTTGCACCAGGTCGATCAAGGCGCTGGCGTGCTCGGGCTGGTCGTTGACGCCATCGAGCATGCAGTATTCGAAGGTGATGAAGTCGCGCGGCGCATGGGCCAGATAACCGATACACGCCTGCAAGAGCTCATCGAGCGGGTATTTGCGGTTGAGCGGCACCAGGTTGTCGCGCAGCGCATCAAAAGGTGCGTGCAGCGACACGGCCAGCGCGACTGGGCAATCGCCCGACAAGCGCTCGATCATGGGCACCACCCCTGACGTTGACACCGTGACGCGGCGGCGCGACAGGCCATAACCGTGGTCGTCGAGCATGGCGCGCAAGGCTGGAACCAAGGCCGAATAGTTTTGCAGCGGCTCACCCATGCCCATCATCACCACGTTGGAGATGACGCGGTCTGGCGTGTTCAGGTGCTGGCGCAAAAAATGCTCAGCAAACCACAGTTGCGCAAGAATCTCGCCGGTGGTGAGGTTGCGGCTGAACCCTTGGTGACCCGTCGAGCAAAAACGGCAGCCCACGGCGCATCCAGCCTGAGATGAAATGCACAAGGTGCCCCGATCGTCTTCGGGGATGAACACCGATTCGATGGCGTTGCCATCGCCGACGTCAAACAACCATTTGATGGTGCCGTCGGCTGAAATGTGTTGGCTGATGAGGGGGAGTGGCGCGATGTGCGCGTGAGACTGGAGCTTTTGGCGCAAGGACTTGGCCAGATCGCTCATCAGATCAAAATCCGCAGCGCCCCGCTGGTGGATCCAGCGGAACAACTGGGTGGCCCGAAAGCGCTTTTCGCCCAGACCCTCGCAAAAAACGGCCAAACCTTCCAGGTCGAATTCGAGAAGGTTGGTCGTCATGGGGTCAGGGCGCAGGGGCGCGTGCGGTCCGCAACGCGATCAGCGTGCGTAGACGTTCATGCCGGGAAAGAAGAAGGCAACTTCAGCGGCGGCAGTTTCAGGCGCGTCAGAGCCGTGCACGGCGTTGGCATCGATGCTGTCAGCGAAGTCAGCACGGATGGTGCCGGCGGCGGCTTTCTTGGGATCGGTTGCGCCCATCAGGTCACGGTTTTTGGCAATGGCGTTCTCGCCTTCCAGGGCCTGGATCATCACAGGGCCGGAGATCATGAAATCAACCAAGTCCTTGAAGAAAGGACGCTCTTTGTGCACGCCGTAAAACTGCTCGGCCTCGCCGCGCGAGAGGTGGGCCATTCTGGCAGCGACCACTTTGAGACCAGCGGCTTCGAATCGGGCATAGATTTGGCCGATGACGTTCTTGGCGACAGCGTCGGGCTTGATGATGGAGAGTGTGCGTTCGATGGCCATGGTTTTTTCCTGTTAAGGGGTGATTTTTAACTATTTTTGCCTTGCGACAAAGCCCACCATTCTAACCTGAGTGGGTGACAAAACGGCCCCGCCAGCCGATGCACCGACAGGGAAAACGGGATTTGGCCGTCCTGGGCTGCGAAGACGGCCACAGCCCATGTTCAGCGGCTGCGTCCACCACCGCCTCGGCCGCCTCGGCCCGGGGTGGTCGGCGCTTTTTTCAGGCGGTTGAAGCTTTCGGCGCCAATGTATTTGGCCTCGCTTTTGGGGGCATCAGACTGGGCATGCAAGCCGGATCCCCCCGGTGCTTGGTTGGGCTTGGCGGCCGGTTTGGCGCGGGGCACGGCCGTGCCCGCGCGGCCTTGTCCACCGGTGCGGGGGCGCCGGTCATTGCGGTTGGTGCGGGTCGGCTGCTCTGTGACGGGGCGGGGACGCTCGCTCGTGCCCGCCGCCCGCATCAAGGCGCGG
>JBIKRC010000289.1:0-3401 GCA_044349375.1 Limnohabitans sp. | reverse complement strand
AGGCAAGCTGGGCGGCGACCGGGTGAGTCTGGGCTTTGTGGTGGAGACCGAGCGCCAGGTGGAAGCGCACCTGCAAAGCCACATGGATTTGCTGCCGGCCGCCGACAGCGCCTCACGCGCCATCGTGTCGGCCATGAAGGCTGACGAGATCGCCCACGCCCAGATGGCCATGAAAGCCGGTGCGGTGGAGCTGCCCGCCCCAGTCAAGGCTTTGATGCAAGCCGCCGCCAAGGTGATGACAACGGTGGCGCACCGGGTTTGAGCTGGTAGCGCCTGTGGGCTGTTTGGCGATCAGCCCAATAGACCCATGGAACGACGCTCGAAGTTCTCCACCGTCTGAGCGAGCATGGCCACGTGGTGATGCGCCGAATGAAGGGCCATGTGCAAAGTTTCTGGATGGTCGATGTACTCATGAACCATCAGGTTGCGCAGTTTGCGAACAGCCAGCCAGTCGTCAGCACTACTCAAAAGCCCGAGCTTTTCTGCGCGGTCTAGGTTTTCAAGAACAGCACCAGCGCCCTCCTCCATCGCCTTGAGCCAAGCTGGTAAAAATTTGTCACCCAACAAATCCTGCAGACGACCAAAGCGGGCAACGAAAGCATCGACCCGTTCTGAAAAATCAATGTCTTGTAACCTAGAAATCAACTCTTGCGAATTGAATGGGTGGCTAAAAAGCCTGGCATCTGTTTGCTGCAAATGCAACAACTCGGCCTTGGCCGTTTTGAGCAAGCCCGCCAAACGCTCGCGATCGCCCTTGGGCAGCTTGTCTTTGAGTTGCGGCGTCGTTGAGCTCATGTCAGCAATACCCCCTCTGAAAGCGCGACGTCGTCGACGGATAAACGGGTTTGTTGCCCACCCAGCAAACGGACATCCACCTTGCGGCCATCGAGCTGCCGCTGCAATTGGGCGGACAGCAAAGATGCCTCCCAAATTGGGTTGTCTACTGAGCCTTGAACCTGCACGTGCAAGTCAATATCCCCGCCTTTTGCGGCGTCATCCAAACGAGAACCAAATAAGCGCACCTGCGCCCTGTCTCCCCAGCGCTGCGCGACCGCCTGGTGAATGATGGCTTGTGAGCGAAGTGAAAGTCTCATGCTTTTGAGGATAACGGATTCAAGCCACCTCCACCACCTCAAAACTGGTCGTGATCTCCGCCGTTTTGCCCAGCATGATGCTGGCCGAGCAGTATTTGTCGTGGCTCATGGCAATGGCCCGCTCGACCGCGCTGGCGGCAACGCCTTTGGCGGTGACGGTGAAGTGCATGTTGATTTTGGTAAAGACTTTGGGGTCCACCTCGGCGCGTTCGCTGCTGATCTTGACGCTGCAGCCACGCACGTCTTGACGGCCGCGCTTCAAGATCAGCACCACGTCATAAGCCGTGCAACCGCCCGTGCCGGCCAATAGCATTTCCATGGGGCGGGGGGCGAGGTTCTGGCCGCCGTTTTCGGGCTTGGCCGCGTCAGGCGCGCCATCCATGTTGACGATGTGGCCCGAGCCGGTTTCGGCCACAAAACCCATGCCGGAGCGGGTGCCGGCAGCGCCGGTCCAGGTGACTGTGCATTCCATTTTGGTTCCTTGTGTCTCATCCGCGCTGAACGCAGGGATTTTGAGTGGTTTTGGAGGTGGTCAACTTTACAAGTTTTTGCACTTCGAGACACTCAACTTGCTGCAACGCAACAAAAACACCCGTACAATTGCGAACAGGCGTGCTTTTTTGCATGCACCGGTTGTCTCCTCCACCCTCTGAAAAGGTGGATTTGCCCCAAGTCGCAAGACTTGGGGCATTTTTTTGTTTTGATCGTGCTATTTTTTGGCTTGATCATGCTAAATTCAGAGCATGTCATTGGCCAATGCCCTGTTCACAGATCGCCGATCCCGCCTTTTCCGGTGGCTATTTGGCCTGCCTGAACGGTCTTTTCACTTGAACGAATTGCTTCGCCTTACGCAGCTGGGCAGTGCATCCCTGCAACAAGAGCTCAAGCAATTGACCGAGTCGGGGGTGGTTCGTGCAGAACGGGTTGGTAACTTGAAGATGTTTCAAGCCAACTCCCAAAGCCCAGTCTTCAAAGAGTTGGTGTCACTGACACGCAAAACCGTGGGCCTGCAAGCCCTTCTTAGCCAAGCCCTGGAACCGGTGCAAAAAAAACTGCACAAAGCCTTCATTTATGGCTCGGTTGCTCAACAGACAGACACAGCCACCAGCGACATTGACGTGATGCTGGTCGGCGAAGGGCTGCTGTTGTCCGAGGTCCTCCAATGCGTTCAATTGCTGGAGTCCGAACTGGGACGAAAAATCAATCCAGTTTGCTTCACCCTGCAAGAGTTCACGACACGTCAAGCCGATGCCCGCTCCTTTGTGAGCAAGGTGCTCCAAAAGCACACGCTGGATTTGCTGGAGTCAGCCAATGAGTCATGAGGCATTGGGCAATTTGCTACGGATCGGGCAACTTAAAAGTGAGCCCTTTGACGCACTGGAATTTGATCGTTTGCTAAAAATGGCGCAGTCGCGTTTTGCCGATGCACAGATTGTTGATTTATCCAATGAAGGTCGTTTCACCAGTGCTTACAGCGCAGCACATGCAGCCGCATTGGCCGCTTTGCGCTGGCACGGTTATCGCAGTGAAAACCGTTTCACGGTTTTTCAATGTTTAACCCATACATTGGGCTGGCCTCCCCACAAATGGCGCGTTCTGGATGCAGCACACCAAAAGCGTAACTTGGCTGAATACGAAGGCTATTGGGACATCGAAGAAAGCGCCATCGCTGAAATCTCCAGCCTGCTGCCTGAACTGATTGCGGCCACAAAAAAACTCAAAACCCACATCGGGTGAATGGACTGCTGGGTTCACACCCAACTCTGAACGTAAAAAATGACCTCCCCACACCTCAAACCCGCCGATTACCTGATCAAGATCCTCAACGCCAAGGTCTACGACGTGGCGACCGAGTCCGCCTTGGAAATGGCCAAAAACTTGTCGCGCCGGCTGGGCAACCAGGTCCTGCTCAAGCGCGAAGACCAGCAACCCGTGCACAGCTTCAAACTGCGCGGGGCCTACAACAAAATGGCGCACCTGAGCCCAGAGCAGCTCAAGAAAGGCGTGATTTGCGCCTCGGCGGGCAACCACGCACAAGGCGTGGCGCTGAGTGCCAGCAAGCTGGGCACGCGCGCAGTGATCGTCATGCCCACCACCACGCCACAGGTCAAGATCGATGCGGTCAAAGGCTTTGGCGGCGAGGTGGTGTTGTTTGGCGACAGCTATTCAGACGCCTACAACCACTCGGTGGCGCTTCAGAAAAAGCAGGGCCTCACGTTTGTGCACCCCTTTGACGACCCGGACGTGATCGCGGGCCAGGGCACCATTGCCATGGAAATGCTGCGCCAGCACCAAGGGCCGCTGGAT
>JBIKRC010000023.1:0-12780 GCA_044349375.1 Limnohabitans sp. | reverse complement strand
TTTGAGCTGCAGCGATAAAAACCACCAAAGGTAGACCCATGATCGTCCTGAAGGCCACCCAAGACAAATTGCTGTCGGTCCTGCAATCCGTGTCCGGGATTGTCGAACGCCGCCACACCCTGCCCGTGCTGGCCAACGTGCTGATCCGTAAAACCGGTCACGCCCTGCAACTGACCACCAGCGATCTGGAGATCCAGATCCGCACCACGGCCGAGATGGAAGGCGACCCGGGCGACTTCACCACCACAGTGGGCGCACGCAAACTCATCGACATCCTGCGCACCATGCCGGCCGACCAAACGGTCAGCCTCGAGTCTTCGCAAGCCAAACTGATTTTGAAAGGCGGCAAGTCCAAGTTCACCTTGCAGACATTGCCAGCAGAAGACTTTCCGCTGGTGCAAGAAGCGGCCAGTTTCGGGCCCGTGTTCAGCGTGCCTCAAAAAACCCTCAAGGCTTTGCTCGGTCAGGTGTCGTTTGCGATGGCTGTGCACGACATCCGCTATTACCTCAACGGCATCTTGTTTGTGGCCGAAGGCAACCGCCTGAGCCTGGTCGCCACCGATGGCCACCGCTTGGCTTTCACCGCCGCCACGCTTGACGTGGAAGTGCCCACCAAACAAGAAGTCATCTTGCCGCGCAAGACCGTGCTTGAGCTGCAGCGTTTGCTGTCGGACGCCGAAGGCGCAATTGACATGCAGTTCGCCAACAACCAGGCCAAGTTCAGTTTTGACGGCATGGAGTTCGTGACCAAGCTGGTCGAAGGCAAGTTCCCCGACTACAACCGCGTCATTCCCAAAGGCCACCGCAACAACCTGACCTTGGGCCGTCAGGCGCTGCTGTCGTGTTTGCAACGCACCGCCATCCTGACCAGTGACAAGTTCAAGGGCGTGCGCCTGAACCTGGATCCCGGCAGTCTGCGCGTCGCTTCCACCAACGCCGAGCAGGAAGAAGCAGTCGACGAGCTCGACATCGATTACGGTGGCGACGCCATTGAAATCGGCTTCAACGTGACCTACATCATCGACGTCTTGTCCAACATGGGCCAGGACATGGTTCGCATCGATTTGGCCGATGGCAACAGCTCGGCGCTGATCACGATCCCCGAGAACGACAACTTCAAATACGTGGTGATGCCCATGCGCATTTAAGGCGAAAGCCCTCACGGCCCCTTTATGGCCCACCTTATCGAAACCCGCGACCCTTCGCGGGTTTCGGCCATTCAAGTGACAGAGAAAATTGAACATGACCGACGACATTCAGCCCAGCGAAGAAGCTTTCACCACCGCGCAACCCAAGATCGACGCGCACCAAGCAGGCGCATCCGAAGGCTACGGCGAAGGCTCCATCCAGATCCTGGAAGGCCTGGAGGCCGTGCGCAAACGCCCTGGCATGTACATCGGTGACACCTCGGATGGCACCGGTCTGCACCATTTGGTGTTCGAGGTGGTCGACAACTCGATTGACGAAGCGCTGGCGGGCCACTGCGACGACATCGTGGTCACCATCCACTCTGACAACTCGATTTCCGTGACCGACAACGGCCGTGGCATCCCCACCGGCGTCAAGATGGACGACAAGCACGAGCCCAAGCGCAGTGCCTCGGAAATCGCGCTGACCGAACTGCACGCGGGCGGCAAGTTCAACCAAAACAGCTACAAGGTCTCGGGCGGCCTGCACGGCGTGGGCGTGTCTTGCGTGAACGCTTTGAGCAAATGGCTGCGGCTGGTGGTGCGCCGCGAAGGCAAAGTGCACCAGATTGACTTTGCAAAAGGCTTTGTGCAAAACCGTTTGCTCGAAACCGTAGACGGCGTCGAAATTTCGCCCATGCGCGTCACGGGTGCCACCGACAAGCGCGGCACCGAAGTGCACTTCTTGCCCGACGTGGAAATCTTCACGCAAAACACCGATTTCCATTACGAGATTTTGGCCAAGCGTTTGCGCGAGTTGTCTTTCTTGAACAACGGCGTGCGCATTCGCCTGAAAGACGAGCGCACCGGCAAAGAAGACGACTTTTCGGGCGCCGGTGGCGTCAAGGGCTTTGTCGACTTCATCAACGCCAACAAAAAAGTGTTGCACCCCAACGCCTTCCACGCCAATGGCGAGCGCCCAGCCGACAGTTACGGCGGCATCCCCGGCACCAGCATCGGTGTGGAAGTGGCGATGCAATGGAACGACGGTTACAACGAATCGGTGCTGTGCTTCACCAACAACATTCCGCAGCGTGACGGCGGCACCCACCTGACAGGCTTGCGCGCTGCGATGACCCGCGTCATTGGCAAGTACATCGAGAAAAACGAGATCGCCAAAAAGCAAAAAGTTGAAGTCAGCGGCGACGACTTGCGCGAAGGCCTGTGCTGCGTGCTGAGCGTCAAAGTCCCGGAGCCCAAGTTCTCCAGCCAGACCAAAGACAAGCTGGTGTCGAGTGAAGTGCGCGCCCCGGTCGAAGACATCGTGGCCAAAGCCCTGAACGACTACCTCGAAGAGCGCCCCAACGACGCCAAGATCATTTGCGGCAAGATTGTGGAAGCTGCTCGCGCCCGCGAAGCCGCCCGCAAAGCCCGGGAAATGACCCGCCGCAAAGGCGTGCTCGACGGCATGGGCCTGCCCGGCAAACTGGCCGACTGCCAAGAAAAAGACCCAGCCCTGTGCGAAATCTACATCGTCGAGGGTGACTCCGCCGGTGGCTCGGCCAAGCAAGGCCGCGACCGTAAATTCCAGGCCATCTTGCCTCTGCGCGGCAAGATCCTGAACGTTGAAAAAGCCCGCTACGAGAAGCTGCTCACCAGCAACGAAATCATCACGCTGATCACCGCCTTGGGCACCGGCATCGGCAAAGTGTCCGCCGACTCCGGCAAGAGCGGCACCGACGACTTTAACGTCGACAAACTGCGCTACCACCGCATCATCATCATGACCGACGCCGACGTGGACGGCGCTCACATCCGCACCCTTTTGCTCACGTTCTTCTATCGCCAGATGCCCGACCTGGTCGAGCGCGGTCACATCTACATTGCCCAGCCACCGCTCTACAAAGTCAAAGCGGGCAAAGAAGAGCTGTACCTTAAGGACGGGCCAGCGCTCGACGGCTTCTTGCTGCGCATCGCGCTCAAAGACGCCAGCATCAGCACCGGCGGCGCGGCGCCCCAAGTGCTCACGGGCGAAACGCTCGAAGCCCTGGCGCGCAAACACCAAGTGGCTGAAAACGTCATTACCCGCTTGTCTAACTTCATGGACGCCGAAGCTTTGCGCGCCATGGCCGACGGCGTTTCGCTGAACCTGGACACGCTGGATCAAGCCGCCGAGTGCGCCCCCGCACTGCAAGCCAAACTGCGCGAACTCAACACCACCGGCATACCCGCCGAAGTGGCGGCCGAATTTGACGTGCGCACCGACAAACCGATCCTGCGCATCAGCCGCCGCCACCACGGCAACATCAAGAGCAGCATCATCACGCAAGACTTTGTGCACGGTGCCGACTACGGCGCGCTGGCCGAAGCCGCTGAGACCTTCCGCGGTTTGCTGAGCGAAGGCGCCAAAGCCCTGCGCGGCGAAGGCGAGCGTCAGAAAGAAGAAAAAGTGGGCGACTTCCGCCAAGCCATGCATTGGCTCATCAGCGAAGCCGAACGCACCACCAGCCGCCAACGCTACAAGGGCTTGGGCGAGATGAACCCCGCCCAACTGTGGGAAACCACCATGGACCCCACCGTGCGCCGCCTGCTGCGCGTGCAGATCGACGACGCCATCGAAGCCGACCGCGTGTTCACCATGCTCATGGGCGACGAAGTCGAGCCACGCCGCCACTTCATCGAGAGCAACGCGTTGCGGGCGGGGAACATCGACATTTGAAACTGCCCTGATGGGGCTTGGCTCTTGCCATTGGACTGCCCCCTGCAGCCCACTTGTGAGCATCTGAGTGAAAGGGACGTTTGAACGCCCCACCATTCAGGATGCCGTCTTTTTTAACTTTGTACGGGCCTGTCCGGCCCTGAAGCATGTCCACTTCTTCATCACACACACACACGCTCGGCAGCGCTTTTTCGCTCAGCGATTTCGACTTTGAGCTTCCCCCTGAACTGATTGCCCAGCACCCCACTGCCCAGCGCAGCGGTTCGCGTTTGCTCGATGACTCTTCACCTGCGGTGGTGGACCGCATCTTTAACGAACTGCCCGGCCTCCTCAACCCAGGCGACCTGTTGGTGTTCAATGACACCAAGGTGGTCAAGGCGCGCATTTTTGGCGAGAAGGCCTCGGGCGGCAAGCTCGAACTGCTGATCGAGCGCGTGCTGCCCAGTCACCAAGTGGTGGCGCACATGAAGGTGAGCAAAAAGCCGCTGCTGGGGGGCAAGATGTACCTCGCTGGAGGCACCCGCCAAGGTGGTTTTGATGCGGTGCTGCTCGGGCGCTGGCCCGATGAAAACGGCCAGTTGTTTCACCTGCAACTGAGCGACGAGCCGCATGCACTGATGGAAAAGCACGGCGTGATGCCACTCCCCCCCTACATTGAACGCCCGGCGGGAACGGCCGAGCACGCAGACACCGAAGAAGATGCCAGACGCTACCAAACTGTGTTTGCGCGCGCCCCTGGCGCGGTGGCTGCACCCACGGCTGCGCTGCATTTTGATGAAGGGGTGTTGGCGGCCTTGGCTGCGCGGGGGGTGCACACCGCCAGCGTGACCCTGCATGTGGGTGCGGGCACTTTCCAGCCTGTCAAAACCGAGAACATCGCCGAGCACACCATGCACAGCGAATGGTACGAAGTGCCCGAAGCCACGCAGCAAGCGATTGCTGAGTGCAAAGCACGCGGCGGCCAAGTGGTGGCGGTGGGCACCACCACCGTGCGCACACTGGAGTCGTGGGCCAAATTCAATCAGGCCAGCGGCGACACGCAGATTTTCATCACGCCGGGGTTTGAGTTCCAGGTGGTGGATCGGCTGATCACCAACTTTCACTTGCCCAAGAGCACGCTGATGATGCTGGTCAGCGCCTTCGCGGGTTACGAACACATCATGGACCTGTACCGACACGCGATCGCGCAGCGGTACCGATTTTTCAGCTATGGGGACTCGATGCTGCTGAGACGCCGCACTTAAAAAAGTTTCTTACAGCCATGGCCCAAATTCTCAGGCAGGCTTGAACAAGATTTGAAGTTGCGAATTGGTCGCCTGCGCAAACTTCGCCAACGTGCGCATGGACGGCATTGACGCACCACTTTCAAGGCGTGCGATCGTCGATTGCGATGTCCCCATTTTTGAAGCCAGCTCACCCTGAGACAGGCCACTTTTAACTCGGGTTTCAATCAACTGTCGCGCCAATTCAAACTCGATCCGTGACGATTCAAAGGCCACGTCATAGCCTGGAGTTTGAAGCCATTTTTTGTGCAGTGCAGTGATTTTGCTCATATCAATCCAGCGTCCTTGGCGCGTTTGCTTGCAATTTGCAGGGCTCGGTCAGGCGTTTTTTGGGTCTTCTTGATGAAGACATGCAAAACAACAACTCGTTGACCTGAGGCCACGACATAGATCCCCCGGCCGATACCGTCTCGTCCACTGACCCGAATCTCCCACAACTTGCCATCTAGGCCCTTGATGTGAGGCATCCCGACATTGAACGGACCAAATTCTTCGATCAGAAAAGAAACGCGAACAAACCGTCCACGCATGTCGAGCGGAAGAGCTGTCAACTCCTCATCGACCACTTCGTTCAAGGTTTCAACCGACCATTTGGCCATGGCGAATTATATCAAAAAAGAGATTTTTACGCGGCTTGGTTCTTAGAAGCAACCTTGCCACACATCGCCCGGATCAATGTGCCGACGATAGTGACCTGGTAATGACGTATTTTTTGAATTCCTAATAATTACAGCAAGCGGATCTTAAGACGTCAACAACAGGAAAACCCTTCCCCCCTCAACCTTGACGGGCCAAATCTTGGCAGGCTCGGTCGCCGGGCCGCAGGCCACCGAGCCATCACGCAAGCTGAACTGCGCTTGATGGAAGGGGCACTCCACATGGTCGCCTTCGACAAAGCCGTCGCACAGCTTGGCGTTGCCGTGGGTGCACAGGTTGTTGATGGCGTAAACGCCGTCTTCGAGTTTGAAGAGGGCAATGTCCTGCCCCTCGGGCGTTACGGCGATGCCTGCGCCTTCAAACAAATCGGCCTCGGCGGCCACATCGGTCCAGTTGCTCATATTCAAATCGGGTAAATGATGGCATTGGGGATCATTTCGCTGTCGTACACGCACAGGCGCTCGGCGAACTTCAGGCCCTCAGGGGTGGGCACGATGGTGTCGATGTAGCGGCCCACATTGAACACCGTGCTGGCCTTGTCGAGCTTGGTGCGGAACACCGCGTAGTTGGCTTCCGATTGGATGCGTTCACCGTCGACGCGGCGCACCACCGGCGCGCCCACCACATGGCGCTGGTAATAAGGGTCGTGGTACAGCGTTTCCTGAATGCCATACACACGGTCCTTGAGCATGCCCTTGCTGGTGAACGACAGGGTGCACAGCGGAAAGCCGCGCTCATGGTTCTCTCGCGGGATGAGTTTGTACACGCACTGCTCGGTAAAAAACTCGGGCCACAAATCCCATTGGCCGCTGTCCACGGCCAAGGCGTAATCGGCATACAGGCGGGTCAAGGCCATGTGGGTTTCAAAGTTCACCATCTTTAGGCCTCCATCACTTTGCGCCAGTATTCGTACATGCCCCGGATCAGGGTTTCGGTCACCATGTGGTCCGTCTCGCCCACATCGCGCCCGCCCAGCTCCACCAGCATGCGGTGCTCGGATTTGGTCTCAAAGGCTTGCTGCGAGAACTCGATCACCTCGCCGTCGTCCGCGCTGACAAAACCCGCCGGACCAAACAGGTTGGATTGGCGCAAGCGGCGCTCGGTCATCTCGGGCGTGTCGTCATCAAAGCCAAAGTGCGTCCAGACAAAGTCAAACGCGCCGTGCCCGTCGGGCTGGATGTGGCGGGTGGACACGCTGTTGACCTGCTGCTGAAAAATCACGCTGGGGAACAGCGTCATCATCACGGCCGTGGGCATCTGGTCGTCCATCTGCCACCAGCCCTCGGGCACGATGTCCAGAAAGCTCGGATCGTTGAGCTGCATGCTGTCTTTGAAGCTGCTCACATGCGTGACCTGCGAGGCCGCGCCCGTGGCCTGGCCCGCGCTCCCCCGGGTCGAGATCATGGCGGCGTGGCGGTGGTGCGCGTCCATGCGCAGCTCGCTCTTGTTGTCGGCGCGCCAAAGGCCAAAGGTCACAAACCAGGTGTGCAGCAGACCGGGGTGGTAGGGGTCCTTGATGTTCTCTTGCATCAGCTTCCAATTGCCCGGAATGCGCTGGCGGTTGTAGCCCAGCACCACCAGTTTTCGACCGTTGAACAGGCGGTCAAAGTATTTCAGGATGGTCGGGCCCATGAAGTCTTCGAGCGACTCCACGTTGTGGTCAAACGACGCGAAGACTACGCCTCCACGTGAGGCCACTTTCAGAGCCGTCAAACCATGGTCTTTCGGGTCAAAGTCTGCGGGCATGCCGCCATTGACCTTGCCGTCTTGCCGCACGCCGCGCCGAAACGGCACGCCCTGCAAATCGCCCTGGAGGGTGTAGCTCCACTGGTGATAAGGGCAAACAAACTCTTTCTTGTTGCCATGACGCTCGCGGCAAAACTGCATGCCCCGGTGGGCGCAAACGTTTTCCACCACATGGATCTGGCCGCCCTCGCTGCGCGTCATGATGACCGAGCGCTCGCCCACCACGGTGCGCTTGAAGTCGCCCACGTTGGGGATCTCGGCCTCCAGGCCCACGTAGCTCCAGTGGCTCTTATAAAAGAAGCGCTCCAGCTCCTTTTTGTGCCGGTCTTCGTCGGTGTACACGGCAAACGGGATGCGGCTGGTGCCGGGCGTTTCCCAGTGGATGGGGTGTTCGGTCATGGCGTCTCCTGCAAATCCTTGACTCGTATCATGCGCAAAACATCTAATTCCGTAAATCGAAATTCAAAGATAATCGATATTTGAATTTCAAATATCACCACGCCATGGACCTCGCCCGCCTTGATTTGAACCTGCTGCTGGTGTTTCACCACCTGCTGCGCGAAAAGCGCGTGTCTGCCGTGGCCACCGTGTTGGGCATGAGCCAACCCGCCGTCAGCAGCGCGCTGGGTCGGCTGCGTGCCAGCCTGGGCGACACGCTTTTTTTGCGCACACAGGGCGGTATGGAACCCACGCCCTATGCCCTGCAGCTGGCCGAACCCGTGGCTGCCGCACTCGACGGCCTGCAGCAAGCACTGAATGTGCGCGCCTCCTTTGACCCCGTCACCAGCGAGCGCCGTTTCACTTTGGCCATGACCGATGTGGGCGAGATGTATTTTTTGCCGGTGCTGATGGACGCGCTGGCCCAGGCCGCCCCGGGTGTCACGCTGAATGTGGTGGCCGTGACCAGCGCCAGCCTGAAAGACGACATGGCCACAGGCCGCACCGACTTGGCCCTGGGCTTGCTCCCGCAGTTGCAAGCGGGGTTTTTCCAGCAGTCGCTGTTTCGCCAGCCTTATGTGTGTCTGATGCGCGAGGGCCATCCTTTGACCAGCAAAGACGACTTGACCCTGCCCGACTTTGCCGCGGCCAGCCATGTGCGCGTGATCGCTGCAGGCACGGGCCATGGACGGGTGGATGGGGCCCTCAGCGAAGCACTGGAACGTCAAGGCCTGCAACGCCGCATCCGCCTGACGGTGCCGCACTATGTGGCTTTGGGCGATGTGCTGGGCCACTCGGACCTGATCGCCACCGTTCCCGAACGCTTTGCCCAGCGCGTGACCCGCCCCTTTGCCCTGACCACCCGCGCCCTTCCCTTGGCGGTAGACGGCAGCGCCATCCACCAGTTTTGGCACGCCCGACTGCACAAAGACCCCGGGCACCAGTGGCTGCGCACCTTGGTGGCGCAATGCTTTGGCGATGGCAGCAAAACCAGCGCAGAACAAATGGCCTGATTTTTTGGAGAATCACTCACAGGGTGAGCTCCTACAATCCAAGCCTCAGCTTTAGGCCTTACATGCTCCAATTCGATCTGCTCAAAACCGACCCCTCCAGCCACGCCCGACGCGGCACGCTGACCCTGAACCATGGTGTGGTGCAAACGCCCATTTTCATGCCTGTGGGGACCTACGGCACGGTCAAGGGCGTGATGCCACGCAGTCTGCACGAGATGGGCGCTCAGATCATTTTGGGCAACACTTTTCACCTGTGGATGCGCCCGGGGCTGGACATCATGCAAGGCTTTGGCGGCCTGCACCAGTTCGAGAAATGGGACAAACCGATCCTGACCGATTCGGGTGGTTTTCAGGTCTGGTCACTGGGCCAAATGCGCAAGATCACCGAAGAAGGCGTGACCTTTGCCAGCCCCGTGAACGGTGACAAGCTGTTCATGTCGCCTGAAGTGAGCATGCAGATTCAGACCATCCTGAATTCGGACATCGTGATGCAGCTCGACGAGTGCACGCCTTACGAGACCAAGGGGCACTTGACCACCGAGCTTGAGGCCAGCAAGTCGATGGAGATGAGCCGCCGCTGGGCCGTACGCTCCAAAGACGAATTTGCACGGTTGGAAAATCCCAACGCCCTCTTTGGCATCGTGCAAGGCGGCATGTTTGAAAACCTGCGCCAGGAATCACTCGACGCGCTGGTCGAGATGGACTTTCCGGGTTATGCCGTGGGTGGCGTGAGCGTGGGCGAACCCAAAGACCTGATGCTGCAAATCATGGCGCACACGCCGCACCGCCTTCCCGCCCACAAGCCGCGCTACCTGATGGGCGTGGGCACGCCCGAAGACCTGGTGCAAGGCGTGGCCGATGGTGTGGACATGTTCGACTGCGTGATGCCCACCCGCAACGCCCGCAACGGCACGGTGTTCACCCGTTTTGGCGACCTGAAGCTGCGCAACGCCCGCCACAAAAACGACCCGCAGCCGCTGGACACCAGTTGCACTTGCTACGCCTGCGCGGGAACGTCTGGCGTGTCGTGGGACAACGGTGGCCGAGACGGTTTCAGCCGCGCTTACATGCACCACTTGGACCGCTGCGGCGAAATGCTCGGCCCCATGTTGACCACCATCCACAACCTGCACTACTACCTGAACCTGATGCGCGAAGTGCGCGAATCGCTGGACACGGGGCAGTTCAGCGCATTCCGAGCCCAGTTCAAGAGCGAACGAGCTCGCGGCGTGTGATCAGTCGGTCGTGAACACCGTCAAGACCCCGGTGTAGCCATACAACTGGTTGTGGGCGATCTCGCCTGCCGCAAAGAAACCTACCAGCGGCACATCGCCCAAAGCGTGCCGGATGATTTGCAGCTCAGCGCTCGGCCCACCAAAGTGCGGACCACCGCGTCCGGTGCAACTGACATACACCGCGCCCGCGATGCGCAGCCCAACTTGGGGCAGCGTGGGCACCGGGTCATCGCTCATGGCGTTGATGGCTTCGATGGAGAGCATCTCAGGCTCCAGCGCTTCGCGGATTTCGGCGCACACCCGGACCAAATCGGCGCGGGCCGCTTGGACATCGCGGCGGCAAAACGTCATCAGCATGCCGGGCTCCAGGTGCTCGGCAATGGCCACCCCCTGGCGCAAAGGGTCCAGGCCAATGATGTGGCGCACCCGCACATCGCTGCCCAAGTTGCCCGCTCGGCCCACGCCCGACTGGCCGGGGGCACTCAAACCGACCAAGGTGGAGCGCACGACGGCAATGGCTTTTTGCGGTTCGCTCAGACTGATGTTGAGATCGGCCAGCATCACATCCAGCGCTGGCTCGTCCGCCAACTTCAGCACCACATGGCCTTCAGCCTCGGTGATCTCGCGCTCGGGCGCCACAGGCTGGCAGCCTTGCGTGACGCGTGACAACAAGGCCACGTCAGGCGAGAACGCCACGCCGCTCAAACCGCCTTCCAGTACGCCGCCATGCACCTCTGGCCCACCCGCGTCTTCGGCCCGCACGGCAAACTGCACGCTTCGTGTGCGGCTGGCACTCAGGCCCCCAAACAAATAGCCTTGTTGCGTGCGCTCTGCCACCTCACCAATCAGTTCGGCCAGGTCGGGCGTTTGCGGGTCGGCATGCACCAAGGCGACATCGGCCCAACCCGCAGGCAACGGCGACACACCCGAAAACACCCGGTATTGCTCTGGCGTCAGGTCGCACAGCATGAGCGCCATGGCGGGCTCGTCAAAGTACTCGGCGTTGTTCACCGCCACACCAATGCCCACCGTGCCGGCCCAGTCGGGCACCTCGGGCAGCGCCTGGCGCAGGTGATCAAGCACCGCTTGCGCATCGGCCGCGTAATGGTCGGTGATGTAAAGCAAGCCCAGACGGGGTTGGCTCGCGTAATCAGGCAAGCCCATTTGGGCGCGCAGCTGCGCCAGCACCAGGCCAGCCGCCATGCACCACTGCGGATGGGTAGCGTGACCGCAGGGAAAAAGCTTCATGGCGATTTGCGCCGAGAGGCCGCCTTGCGAGGGGTGGATTTTGCAGCCGGTTTGGTTTTGACGGTGGTGGTTTTTTGGGTGGCGGGGGATTTTGGGCGGCCTGCTGCCGTGCGGGCCCCCTTGGGCGTCATGCCCGTCTTCATGGCTTCGGCAGCCACATCTTTGACAGCGGCGGCGGCAATGCTTTGAAACTGTTGGGTCAATGCGCCCCACCACTGCATGGGGTCCACAGCAGGCTTGGCCGAAGATGCGTCAGAAGATGAGGGTTCTGACTGAACGGGTTCTGGCTGAGCAGGTTCTGGCACTGGTGCGGCTTTCGGCGCAAAGGGTGGTGGCGCAGCTGCCTGCGGCTCGGCTGCTGGTGCTTTGGCGGTGAAGGCCTTGGCCAGATCGGCCATGTTCACGTTCATGCTTTGCAGCGTGGTCAATGTCATTTTTTGCACCTCCATCGCCTGAATCGTGGCCTTGAGCGCCGTGGTGTTTTGCTCCAGCCAGAACAGCACCGACTTGAGCTCCTGAATGCGCTTGTCGATGTCTTCGATGCTGAGCGTGGGCGCTACCCAGCTGGCCATGCCCGGCATGCCTGCAGCAGCAGATGGCTGAGCCTGCGCCGCAGTCTTGGACAGGTTTTGCAAGAAGTCAAAACCTGGTACGAATTGGCCGAAGCCGAAAGCCGATGTGTCGCTCATGGTGTCTCCTGAAGAAGGACTTGCAAAGCTTACCTCATGCAACTTTCAGAACCCATCTGGGCTCTTAGAAGCGCCGCCAGGCATCACTGGCCTTTGGCGGCCGATGGCTCTAACGCCACCCTTTCTAAAGGCGTGCTCGGCGACAGCGCCCTTTCAACGGGTCTGTGCCACTCTCGCTCTACCGAGCATCGCGTGCAGCAAAACATTGCACCCTGCAGCGATGTCCGCGGGCTGGGCATCTTCGATTTCGTTGTGGCTGATGCCGTCTTTGCAGGGGATGAAAATCATGCCGCTCGGGGCCAGACGGGCCGTGTAGATGGCATCGTGCCCGGCACCTGAGACCACCGGCATCTGGCTGTATCCCAAGTGGGCAGCGGCAGCAGACACCGCCTCCACACACTCTTGATGGAAGGGTTGCGCCGGAAAGCTCGACACCAGGGTCAGTTCTATGCGCAGGCCTGTGCTGTCCTGCAAACTTTGAGCCAGGGCTTTGATCTCATCGGCCATGGCCTCCACCCCGGCGTCGGTGTTGTTGCGCAGGTCGATGCTGAACTTGACCCGACCCGGAATCACATTGCGGCTGTTGGGGTGCACATGCACCATGCCCACCGTGCCCCTGGCATGC
>JBIKRC010000288.1:0-3421 GCA_044349375.1 Limnohabitans sp. | reverse complement strand
TCAGGTCATAAGCCGGATTGCCATCGGTTTGCCACAACTCGTTTTGCAGGGTCTCGGCCGCCATGCGCCCGGTCAGGCTTTGCTGCAGCGACTCGGGGCTGTACAGGCGAACGTGCTGGAGCTTGAGCGCAGTCAAAAAGCGATGGCGCTCGAGGCTGGGGGGCGCTGAGGTGGCAGAGGTGCCAGCAGGCAGCACGACCGCGCCGTCACACGCCAGCGCTGCGCCGGGCGGCATGCCCTGCTCAGGCCAGGGCAGCAAGCGGATGCGCGGCAAACCCTGCCCGTTGGAGTCTGGCAGCCAGGGGGCCAACAGGCCGGGCACACGCGGGTCCTGGTACACCAGCCGCCAAGGCCGGTGCCGCAAAAACCACTGGTCGGCCAGCCAAAACCAGAAGGTGCACAGCACATAGGTCAAAAGCAGAGCGCCGCGTGAATACGGCTGCTGCAGCAAGGCAAAGACCAGGGGCGTGAGCCAAAACGGCAAGCCGGTGGTGACCAGCAGCAAGGGGCCGCGCTCGGCCGCAGGAATGTGCGCGCCCCGGTACAACAGGTGCGCCGCCAACGCATAAGGCACCAGGCTGGCCAGCACGGTGCGGCCAAAGTCCACCGTGGCATGGCCGCTGGCCATCAGGGCTTGGCTGATGGCGTAGGCCAGGCCGATCATCGCCAAGCCCAGCAGGCTCCAGACCAGGTGGGCGCTTTGGCGGTGCGCCTGCTGCGAGGCCAGTTGCTGGGTGTGGCGGCGCGGCCGCGTCATGGGCCAGCGGGCGGTGTGCATCAAGGGCGCTTGTTGGTAAATGGCCAGCACCGGCTCGGCCATGGCCTCGGGCTGAAACTGCGCCTCGTAGCGCGCGCGAGCGGTGTGGCCCAAGCGCTGGCGCAAGGGGGCATCGGCCAGCAGGGTCTGCAGCGCATCGGCCACGGCCTGCGGGCTGTTGGGCACCAGCCAGGCGCTTTCCTCGTGCGTGAGCATTTCTTCGATGCCGGGCAAGCGCGTGGCCACAATCGCCATGCCCGCACGCATGGCCTCCAAAATGGAAATGGGCAGGCCTTCGTGGTCGGACAAGAGCACAAAAATCTGGTGTTGCGCCAAGCGCTGGGCCACGTCGCTCACATCGCCCTCCAGCTGCATGTGAGGCATCGCGGCGGCGGCCTGTTGGTGGCGGGCCAGGTCGGGCCCGCCACCCAAAATTCGGGTTGGGGGCTGCAGGCCAAGCTGTGCCAGCAGGGCCAAGGCCTCGATCAAGACGTCGGGCCGCTTGGGCTTGGCCATGCGGGCCACCATGACCAGGCTTGGCAGCTGGGCGGCCATGTCGCTGCGCCAGGGCACATCGGCCAGCGCGTTGTGCACCACACTCACCCGCTCGGGCGGCATGGGCAAACGCGCGGCCAATTGTTTTTCGTAGGCCGACACGCAAACCATGCGCGTGGTCCAGGCGGCCAGCACGGCCTCGGCCAGCCAGGCGTTGGTGCGGATCAGCCAAGGCGCTTGCGGCTTGAAGCCAAAGCCGTGCACGGTGTAGACCACCGGAATTTGCCGCAGCTTGCCCGCCAGGCGTGCGATCACCCCGGCCACGGCGCTGTGGGCGTGGATGACATCGGGCTGCAGCACGCGCAGATGCGCCAACATGGCCCGCACCGAAGTGATCACCTTGATAGGGTTGAGCGAGTTTTGCAGGCTTGGCAGCGCCAGCACCGCGATGCCCAAATCACCCAGGGCCTGGCCCAGCACGCTGTGTGTGTCATTGCCGCCAATCACCACCGTGAAGCGCACCCGGCCCTGCAGGGCACGGCACAGCTCCAGCACATGCGTCTGCGCCCCACCGGCTTCGCCTTTGGTGATGACCAGCACAACATGGGGAACGGGGGGATGAACAGGGGCAGACATGCAGGGGCAACAGAAGGAGCCGTTATTGTCACCTTGAACGGGCTGCGCCTGGGGTCAGCCCGAAAAACCCAGGACCGGCCACAGCGCAGGGCTGCCGGTTAGCCCGTCCATCCAGATTTGCTGCGGAACAACGCCAGTTCAACCCGGCGCTGCCGCTCAGTTATGCCGTCTGAGCCGAGCGGGACTGGGTGGCCACCCACAAGCCCAGCAAGCCAAACAGCACAAAACAGACGAAAGACCAATTGGCGATCGAGCCGCCCAAAAAGGTCCAGTCGATCTTGCTGCAGTCACCGCTGCCTTTGAAGATCATGGGAATGACTCGGTTGAGGGGAAAGTTTTCGACCATGCCGTAAAAGTCGCGACCGCAGTTGACCACCTCGGGCGGGTACCACTGCAGCCAACTTTGGCGGGCGGCGGTGAATGCGCCAAAGCCAGCGGCCAATGTCAAAAGCAGGCTGGATGCAGCCAAGCCTATGCCGCGCAAGCGCCAGCCGATCAAAGCCAACACCGCCACGCCAATCAAAGCGTAGCGCTGCACGATGCACATGGGGCAGGGGTTCAGCCCGACCACATGCTGCAAATACAGGCCAAACACCAGCATGCCGATGCCTGACAAGGCCATCAACAGCATCCAGCGCTGGGGAGATATAACGGACAGTTTCATGGGGTCTCTTCAAAAAACAAGGGGGCATTGTGCCCCCGTGTCGGTACATGTCTGCGCGATCGGTTGAACAAAGCCCTGAGGGCTTCAGGCGTCTGCAAAAGCCCGCTCGATCACAAAAGCACCCGGTGTGCTGGTGTTGCCCTCTTTGAGGCCATGCGCTTCGCAAATGCGCTTGAGGTCCTTGAGCATTTCTGGCGAACCGCAAATCATGACGCGATCGGTCTCGGGGTTGAGCGGAGGCAGGCCCAGGTCGGCAAACAGCTTGCCGTTTTCCATGAGATCGGTCACGCGGCCCTGGTTTTTGTAGGGCTCACGGGTCACAGTGGGGTAGTACAGCAGCTGCTGGCTCACCATCTCCCCCAAAAACTCGTGGGCAGGCAGCTCTTGCGTGAGGTAGTCGTGGTAGGCCAGCTCGTTGACCTGTCGCACGCCGTGCACCAGGATCACTTTTTCAAAGCGCTCGTAGGTCTCGGGGTCGCGGATGATGCTCATGAACGGCGCCAGCCCGGTGCCTGTGCCCACGAGGTACAGGTTCTTGCCGGGCAGCAAATAATCGATGAGCAAGGTGCCGGTGGGCTTGCGACCGACCACGATGGTGTCGCCCACCTGGATGTGCTGCAGCTTGGAGGTCAGCGGGCCATCGGGCACCTTGATGCTCAAAAACTCCAGATACTCTTCGTAGTTGGCACTGGCAATGGAATAGGCCCTTAACAGCGGTTTGCCGTTGTCGCCGCGCAGACCGATCATGGTGAAGTGCCCATTCGAAAAGCGCAGGGCTTGGTCGCGGGTGGTGGTGAAGCTGAACAGGCGGTCGGTCCAGTGGTGAACGCTCAAAACGCGTTCTTCAAGAAATGCACTCATTTGATGTG
>JBIKRC010000287.1:0-3422 GCA_044349375.1 Limnohabitans sp. | reverse complement strand
CTCAACTCCTTCGAGTGCTAATGATAAGGGCTTTTGCGCGGATTTCAACCCCGGGGCATTTTTTACTGGTGAAGCGCGCGGGGTGTGTCGGTGTCTTTTGAGCGGTTCAAGAGGGTGCCATAAACCATGTCATGTGCCTAATGGGCCATTGTTTCGGGGGCGGGCGGCAGATGCTGGCTGTCTTGCCCGCCGCACCGTCTCCGGTTCAAGGCAAAATCACTCCCCTATGCTTTTTTGGTTTCGTCTCTTTTCCCGATGGCCTTTGTGGACCCTGCATCTGCTGGGCAGCTTGGGGGGCTGGCTGGCCTGGTGCTTTTCGGGCCGTTACAGAAGCCGTTTTTTGGACAATGCGCACCAAGCGGGCTTGGGCTGGGGCACGGTGTGGCGGGCCGTGGGTCAGGCTGGACGCATGTCTGCCGAGTTGCCTCGCTTGTGGTTGGGCCGCACGCCGCCGCTGGTCTGGGACGATGACCGCGCCGCAGTAGACGCCTATGCCAGCGGAAAAGGGGTGCTTTTTTTGACCCCGCACATGGGCTGTTTTGAAATCACGGCGCAGGCACTGGCGTTGCGCTTTTCTGAGCTGCACGGCCCGTTGACGGTGCTTTATCGTCCTGCGCGCCATGCCGGTTTGGGAGAGGTCATGACCTTGGCCCGTGAAAGACCCGGTCTGGAGGCGGTGCCCACCACCTTGGCGGGGGTGCGCCAAATGATCAAGGCCTTGCGCTCAGGCCGTGCCGTGGGTTTGTTGCCCGATCAGGTGCCGCCCGAGGGCATGGGCCAGTGGGCCCCGTTTTTTGGCCAACCGGCTTACACCATGACCTTGGCGGCGCGTTTGGCTTTGCAAACCAACGCCCGTGTGGTGCTCATCTGGGGCGAGCGTTTGTCTTGGGGGCGTGGTTACCGCTTGCACACCCAAGCGCTGAGCCACGAACTGTCGGTTGACCTGGACACCGCCGTGGTGCAAATCAACCAGGCCATGGAGTCGCTGATCCTGCAGTGCCCATCGCAATACGTCTGGGGCTATGCCCGCTACAAAACCCCCAGGCAGGCCTGAGCAGACCCCATCAACCATGCTGAATTTGATGATCCTTGTTATGCGCTTGTTGGCGCGCATGCCGTTGCCGTGGTTGCGTGCGGTGGGTCATGGTTTGGGTTGGTGCTTGTGGCTCTTGGCCCGCAAGCGCCGCCGCGTGGTGGCCGTTAACCTGCAAAAGTGCATGCCCGAGTTGTCTGAGCCGGAGCGTGAGGCGCTGGCTTACCGCCACTTTGTGGTGTTTGGCCAGTCGGTGTTGGACCGCGCTTGGCTTTGGCATGCGCCTGAGGCGCTGGTGCGGCAACGCCTGCGCTGGGTGGGGGACCTGCAGGCCTTGAAACAGCCGGGGCCTTTGGTGATGTTTGCCCCGCATTTTGTGGGCCTGGAAGCCGGTGGCCTGGCGGTCTCCTTGGATGTCCCCGGTCCGGTCGCATTCATTTTTGTCGGGCAGTCCAATCCGGCGGTCGAGGCCTTGGTGCGCCAAGGGCGCGAGCGTTCGGGCAATGTGCGGCCGTACTTTCGGCACGAGGGCATGCGGCAGATTTTGGTGCGCCTCAAAAAAGGCGAGCCCTTGCACTTGTCCCCTGACATGGATTTTGGGCGCAGTGAGTCGGTTTTTGTGCCCTTCATGGGGGTCGAGCAAGCCGCCACGGTGCCTTCGCTGTCGCGTTTGTCCAAGGTGGTGAATGCGCGCGTGGTGCCGGTGGTCACGCGCATGACGCCGCAGGGGTATGACATTGAAGTCCACGCGCCGCTGACCGATTTCCCGACCGCCGACCTGGCGCAAGACACCACCCGCATGAACGGCTTGCTGGCCGACTGGGTGCGTGCTATGCCCGAGCAGTATTACTGGGTGCACAAGCGCTTCAAGACACGGCCCGAGGGCGAGCCGGGCTTTTATTGAGGCGAGGGCGCGAGGAAACCGGTGATTTCTTGGATCACCCGCTCGGGTTTTTCATGCACCACCCAGTGGGTGGCTTTGGCGATGGGCACCAGTTTCAGATCGGGCACATGTTGCGACAGGCCTTCGGTCAGGCAGGGCAACAAGGCCACATCGTCTTGTGCCCACAGCACCAGCGTGGGCACACCGATGTGCAGGGCTTCGGGCGGCAACTGAACCGCCGATGCGCCCGGGTCTTGCGCCGTGGCGGGGCGCAGGGGTGAGGCCCGGTAATATTTCAGCCCACCTTGCAGGCCATGTCGCCAGGTTTGCCGGTAGCGTTCTTTGACTTCAGGGGTGAGCCAGCTGTCGGCAGCGCTGGCGTGGTCGCCCGGGGGCCGTGTGAGCGAGGGCAGTGAACGGTCGTTTCCGTCCAGAAAACCCAGCAAGCGTTCAAAGTCGTTGGCCGCCAGTTGCGCGGCTGCATCGTGCTGCACCAGAAAGTTCATGTAAGCGCTGGCCGCTTGTTGCGCTGGGTGGCTTTGCAGTGCTTTGAGGAAAGGACCGGGATGCGGCGAGTTGACAATGACCAACTGCCGCAGGCGGTCGGGGTGCTGGTTGGCCAGGCTCCAGGCCACAGCGCCGCCCCAGTCATGGGCCACCAAAGCGGCCAACGGGGCCAGGCCCGATTCCCGGCCGATCAGGGCCACGATGTCCTGCACCAGGTGCTTGGCCCGGTAGGCCTTGACATCGTCTGGGGCGCTGGAGCGCTCATAGCCGCGCAGGTTGGGGGCTACGCAGCGGTAGCCGCCGTTTTCGGGTTTGGAAAAGTGGACCAGCAAAGGGTCCCAAACCCAGGCGGCTTCCGGAAAGCCATGCAGAAACATCAGCACGGGCCGGCCCCGTTCGCCGCAGGCCCGGCAGCTCAATGTGATGCCGTGGGGCAGGTCTTGTTGCCAGGTCTGAATGTTGGTGGGGGATGTGGACACGGGGGCACTCCTTGAGAGGCGGCGATCCTGTTGCTGTCAAAGGCTGGGGCTCACTCGTCCAGGGCTTCGGGTTCTTCTTCAGGGGGTTCGTTGGGCACCGGGTCCTGCGCTGCGCCTTCGGCCGGGTGGGTCCAGTCCCACAGCAGTTGGGCCACTTCGTCCACGCCTTGTTTTTTCAGGGCTGAAAAAAGTTTGACTTCACCGCCACCAGCCTGCAGTCGCGCGATCGACAAGGCCTTGGCTTGTTCGGCGCGGGTGAGCTTGTCGGCCTTGGTCAAGATGATCAGGAACTTAAGGCCTTCTTCAACACGCGGACGGATCACTTCCAGCAGGATGTCGTCGAGTTCGGTCAGGCCGTGGCGCGGGTCGCACATCATGACGATGCCCTTGAGGTTTTCGCGGCTGACCAAATAGTTGGCCATGACTTGCTGCCAACGCAACTTGTCCATCTTGGCCACAGCGGCATAACCGTAACCGGGCAAATCGGCCAGCACGGTGTCGGTGATGCCTTGTTTGCCTA
>JBIKRC010000022.1:0-12815 GCA_044349375.1 Limnohabitans sp. | reverse complement strand
GCCTGCGAAGTGAGTGGCCAGCGGATCACAGACCATTTTGTTGACGTCAACAAAATGGTCGACTTGGGCTCCGGCAGCCAGCGCGAAATCAACGACATCATGCTCACCCGCTATGCGTGCTACCTGATTGCACAAAACGGTGACCCGCGCAAACCCGAGATCGCTTTTGCCCAAACCTACTTTGCAGTGCAAACCCGCAAGGCCGAGCTGATCGAGCAACGCATGCTGGACGCCGAGCGCATCCATGCACGCAAAAAACTGACCGAAACAGAAAAAGAACTCTCGCAAGTCATCTACGAACAAACAGGCGGCAATCAAGACTTTGCGCTGATTCGCAGCAAAGGCGACTACGCCCTGTTTGGCAAAAGCACCCAAGCCATGAAAGCCCAGTGGAAAGTGCCTGACAGTCGCCCACTGGCCGACTTTGCGCCCACGATTTTGCTCAAGGCCAAAGACTTCGCCACCGAAATCACCATCTTCAACGCCCGCCAGCACCAGATGGACCGTGAAGGGTAAATCTCTCAAGAGCACATCACCAACAACCAAGCGGTGCGCAACACGCTGCTGGAACGTGGGATTCGCCCTGAAAGCTTGCCAGCAGAAGAGGACGTCAAAAAAGTCGAGCGGCGCTTGCAGTCTGAAGACAAACAATCACTGAACAAGCCCGACACCCTGGACAGCTGACAAGAAAAAACCACGGCCACGCGCAAAAACATCCCTGCGACCAACTGAACACCCGCAAAAAACCGCCCTTTTGGCTTAAGGGAATACGCTGAAGGAAAAACACACACATCCAGCAGATACTTTGCTGATCAACTTCGATCAACAAAAAAGGAAAAGTCACATGACAGCCTCCTGGATAAGGCGCACGGCTTGCGTCACGGGCGCATTACTGGCCATCGGCATGCCTCTGGGCGCTTGGGCTCAAGCTTGGCCCAGCAAACAGCCCATCAAATTGGTGGCCGTGTTTCCGCCGGGCGGATCGGTGGACCAAGTGGCACGCATTTTGTCGGGGCCCCTGTCTCAGCAACTGGGCCAAAGCGTGGTGGTCGAAAACAAGGGCGGCGCATCGGGCGTGATCGGCACGGCGGGCGTGCTCAGCGCCCCCGCCGATGGTTACACCTTTGCGGTGGTGTTCGACACGCATGGCGTCAACCAAAGCCTGATGCCCAACATGCCTTATGACAGCAAAAGGGACTTGACCCCCCTGATCCTGGTGGGCACTTCGGCCATGATGCTGACCACGCACGCCAACACCGAATACAAAACCTTTGCCGATGTGGTGGCCGCTGCCAAGGCCAAAAAGAACGTCTCTTATGGCTCCATTGGCAATGGCAGCCTGGCGCATTTGGCCATGTCTTTGCTGGGCAAAAGTGGCGGTATGGAATTCAACCATGTCCCTTTCAAAGGCGGCGGCCCTTTGATGAACGATGCCATTGCAGGGCACATCCCTTTGTCGATGGCCACCGTCTTTTTGAACAAACCGCACATTGACAGCAAGCGCTTGAGGCCACTGGCCGTGACATCGGCCAAACGTGTCGCCGATTTTCCTGACGTCCCCACCATTGCCGAAGCGGGCTTTGCCGGGTTCGAAGCCCCCGCTTGGTGGGCGCTGTTGGCCTCCTCCAAAACGCCCCCGGACATCATCAAACGCATGAACGAAGAGCTGAACAAAGCGCTGGCCAACCCGGATGTCTCCAAGCGACTGGTGGCCCAGGGCATTGAAATTTCAGGCGGCAGTGTTGAAAAAGCCAAGACCTTCATTGACGGTCAGATCGACACTTGGGCCAAAGTGGTGCGCGACAACGGCATCAAACCCGACTGAGTTCAAGCCGCCGCATCTGGCAGCGGCGCGTCGACCACCAAATCAGCGTTCAGTGCGCGGACCCGGTGGTCGACGTAGTAACCGCCAAACTCGGTGTACCTGAGCAGCACGCGCTGGCAGCGGTTGCAAGAAAAGACATCGCTTCGATTGCAGGGGAAAAATTGCGGCGCAAAGGGTGCAAGCGGGCTGTCGTATCGGGTGCCATGAGGGTGAAACTCTTCAAACGTGGGCTCGCTGCCCACAGCATTTTCACCTTCTGCCCCTTGCGCGCGCAGACTGCCCACAGCTGTCATGTACGGCCCGGGCCAACGGTCTTCCGTCATGCTCTCCCAGCCGGCACAAGGCCCCAAGGCGCATTGACATTTTTCGGGTGCAGTGGCCTCAGCCAAAGCTTTCAAAGCTTGGGCGTCGAGGCGGGGCGGTTGGGGTGTCATGTCGCGGGCGCTTCAAAGTTTGTCGCTGCTTCCATCTGATGATGTCGCACAGGCGAACGGCATAAATTTTTCAGTGGTTAGAATTTTAACGATGCATTTTTACGAACCCCACCTGGGCCACGGCCTCAAGCACGACCCGTTCAACTCAATTGTCGGCCCCCGCCCCATTGGCTGGGTGTCCAGCCGCAGCGCCAGCGGGGTGCTCAATCTGGCGCCCTACAGCTTTTTCAACGCCTTCAATTACGTGCCCCCGCTGATCGGGTTTTCCAGTGTCGGGCGCAAGGACTCGTTCAACAACATCGAAGCCACGGGCGAGTTTGTCTGGAACCTGGTCACGCGTGACTTGGCCGAGGTGATGAACCAGACCTGCGAGGCGGTGCCACCCGAGGTGAGCGAGTTCGACCTGGCGGGCTTGAGCCCCGAGCCCTCACGCATCGTGGGCGTGCCGCGTGTGGCGCAAAGCCCGGTGAGCTTTGAATGCCGCTGCACGCAAATTCTGCAGCTCGAAGATCTGGACGGCAAAAAGATCGAGACCTGGATGGTGTTTGGCCAGGTGGTGGGTGTCCACATCGACCAGCGGCTGTTGAACAACGGGGTCTACGACACGGCCAATGCCGGGCACATCCTGCGCGGGGGCGGCCCGGCCGATTACTTCAGCATCGGACCAGAGCAGCTGTTCAAGATGCACCGCCCCGAGAGCGGCGCGCGCGATCTCCCCAAGTGAGTTGCCCAAGTCACTTGACCTGAGTGACACGGGCCTTGGGTTTTCCCTAGCGTGCGGCGTGCGCTGCGGGCCGCATGATTTGGGCTGACAACTTCAACCCACGCCCTTCATGACCACAGCAACCTCAACAGCCCCTGCCCAGTCCCCCATCTGCAGCACCATGATGCAGATGCCCTTGTCGCTGAACCATTTGCTCGAGCGTGCTGGCACTTTGTTTGCCAGCAACGAGATCGTCTCGCGCCTGCCCGACAAGTCGCTGCGCAGGCACAGTTACGGCGCGTTTTACCAACGCACCCGCCAACTGGCGCAGGCTTTGCAAAACCTGGGGCTGCAAAAAGGCGAGCGCGTGGCCACGCTGTGCTGGAACCACCACGCGCACCTGGAGTGCTATTTCGGCATCCCGGCCGCAGGCGGCGTCATGCACACCCTCAACCTGCGCCTGTCGCCCGAAGAAATCGCCTGGATCGCAAACGACGCGCAAGACAAGGTGCTGATCATCGACGACGTTTTGCTGCCACTGTACCAGCAGTTTGCGCACCTGTACCACTTCGAACGCGTGATCGTGTTCCCCTTCTCCGGTGCCGCCGTGCCCGCGCCCTTCACCGACTACGAGCAGCTGCTGGCCAGCACCGACACCCAGGGCTTTCAATACGCCCCGCATGCCGAAGACGATGCGGTGTCCATGTGCTACACCTCTGGCACCACGGGCCGCCCCAAGGGCGTGGTGTACTCGCACCGCTCCACGATCTTGCACACCTTGGTGGGTTGCTTGGGGGACTTTTGGGGCCTCAAAGGCAGCGACGTGATCTTGCCCGTCACCCCCATGTTCCATGCCAACAGCTGGGGCATCCCCTACGGCGCGGTGATGATGGGCGTCAAGCTCGTCTTTCCTGGTCCGCACCTGCACCCAGAAGACCTGCTGGACCTGATGACGGCCGAGCCACCCACGCTGTCTCTGGGCGTGCCCACCATCTGGATGGGCTTGATCCAGGCTTTCGAGGCCGCACAAACCACCCAACCCGGCCGCTGGAAACTGCCTGCAGGCATGCGTTCTTTGGTAGGCGGCGCGGCCGTGCCCGAGGCGCTGATTCGCGCCTTTGACCGGCACGGCATCTGGATTTTGCAAGGCTGGGGCATGACCGAAACCTCGCCTTTGTGCACCGTGTCCTACCCCAAGTCGGAGTTGAAAGACGCTTCGCCAGACGAACGCTACCGCCGCGCGGCCATGGCCGGTGTGCCCGTGCCCTTGACCGAATTGCGCATCCGTGGCGAAGACGGACTCGATGCCCCTTGGGACGGCCAGCATGTCGGCGAAATCCAGGTGCGCGGCCCCTTCATCACCGGCAGCTACCACCAGGTGCCGGTGAGAGAAGACAAGTTCAGCGCCGACGGCTGGCTGCGCACCGGCGATGTGGCCAGCGTGGACGCTCTGGGCTTTGTGCGCATCACCGACCGCACCAAAGACCTGATCAAGTCCGGCGGTGAATGGATCAGCTCGGTGGACCTGGAAAACGCACTCATGGCCCACCCCGACGTGGCCGAAGCGGCCGTGATCGCCATCCCCGACCCCAAGTGGAGCGAACGCCCTTTGGCCTGCATCGTGCTCAAACCCGGCAAAGCGCCACAGCCCGAAGACTTTGCCGCGCACTTGCTGCAGCACGGCTTTGCCAAATGGCAGGTGCCCGACCGCTACGAATTCATCGACGCCGTGCCCCGCACCTCCACGGGCAAGTTCTACAAACTCAAACTGCGCGAGCGCTTTCCGGCTTGAGGCGGCTTACAGCGGTCTGCATGGCCCTTACGCCAGTAGGCTTGGCGGGCATGGGGTTAAGAGGCACGACCCACAATGCTTTAGCGCTGCTTGAGCGCTATTTTTTCAAGGGGATGACCATGCGCCACCCATTTGTCACGGCTTTGTTGGCCAGCCTGTTGTCTTGCAGCCTGGCTTGGGCGCAAGACACGGCCAAAACCTTGCCGCCCGAGCCGTTGCAGCGGGTGCTGCAATCGGTAGTAACGGTGCAAAGCCGCAGCGATGCGCAAGCCAGCACCAGCCGCACCCTGGGCCAGCGCCGCGAAGGCACGGGCGTGGTGATTGGCCCCGACCTGGTACTGACCATTGGTTACCTGCTGCTCGAAGCCGAGAGCGTGGACCTGGTCGACCACCAAGGCCGCCGAATTCCAGGCCAAGTGCGGGCCGTGGACAACCTCAGTGGCCTGGGGCTGATCCGCACCCTGATCCCCTTGCGCCTGGACGCCGTGCCACTGGGCGACTCGGACACCCTGCCCACACCCGGCAAGCTCTGGACGCTAGGCCAAAGCGAGTCCGCCCTCACCGCGCTCGAGTTGGTCTCCAGAAAGGTCTTCGCAGGCAGTTGGGAATACCTGCTGGAATCCCCCCTGATGACGCTGCCCGCCGTGAACAACTGGAGTGGCGCGGGCTTGTTCGACGACCAAGGCCACTTGGTCGGCATCGGCTCCTTGTTGGTGCAAGACGTTTACGGCGACCAAGTGCCGCTGCCGGGCAATTTATTTGTGCCGGTGAACCTGCTCAAAGACCCTCTGCCTGACTTGGTGCGCAGCGGCAAACGCACTGGCCCGGCCACGCCCTGGCTGGGCATCACCAGCCAGCGCCTGCCCAGCGGAGGTTTGGCTGTATTGCGTGTGTCTCCCGACAGCCCGGCCGCGCTGGCGGGCATTGCCGTGGGCGACACCTTGCTGGCCCTGCAAGGCCAAATACTTCAGGATCTGCCCGACTTTTACCGCCGCCTGCGGGCTCTGGGGCCTGCCGGCAGCCGTTTGACACTCACTGTGCGCAAAGAGGGCCAAAGCCGCGAGGTAGATTTACTCAGCACCGACCGCGCTACGGCATTAAAAAGGCCCAGCGGGATTTGACATCGCCCACAGGGTGGGCGATGGGCGTGGCACACGCCTTCAAGCAGAAAACTTAGGCGGACGCTTTTCGATGAAGGCGTTCACAGCCTCGTGGTGGTCGGTGGTCATGTGGGCAATGGCCTGATAACCCGCCGACAACTCCAGCAGCGATTCCAGCGAGCTGCGTTCACCTTCGCGCAACAAACGCTTGGTCATGCGCAGCACCGCCCCCGGGTTGGCCGCGATCTTGCGGGCCAGCGCCAGCGCTTCGGGTAACAACTGCTCAGGCGCCACCACGCGGGAAACCAAACCGCAGGCCAACGCCTGCTCGGCCGTCAGGGCCTCGCCCGTGAAGGCCATCTCAGCCGCTTTGGACGCGCCCACCGCGCGCGGCAAAAGCCAGGCCCCGCCGTCGCCCGGCACGATGCCCACTTTCACAAAACTCTCGGCAAAGGTGGCCTTGTCGGATGCGATGCGGATGTCGCACATGCAGGTCAAGTCGAGCCCCGCGCCAATGGCCGGGCCGTTGATGGCGGCGATCACGGGCACGTCCAGGTTGTAAAGCGCCTTGGGCAGGCGCTGGATGCCGTTGCGGTATTCCTCGCGGATCACGTCGGGCTTGAGCTGCTGGGTTTGGTAGCGCAACATGTCCTTGACGTTGCCGCCCGAGCTGAAGACCGGACCTTCGGCCGTCAGGATCACCGCGCGGACGCTGGTGTCCTTGGTGATGTCGGCGCAAGCCTGCACAAATTCATCGACCGCCGTGTTGCCGGTCAGGGCGTTGCGGGTCTCGGGCTGGCTCATGGTGAGGATGGCGATGCTGCCCTCACGGGTGATTTTGAGAAATGAACTCATGGCAATTCCTGAAATAAAGGGTCAAACAACAACATCGGTGAGTGTGCGCATCAGGTCCAGGCTCAAGGGCTCTGGGCTGTCCAAAAGGGCTTGGCCCAGCACATCGTGCCAGTAAGACTCTGACCCAGCCGCTTGCCGCCAAGCGTGCAGCCTGCGGGTGTACAGCTGCAAGTCAAATTCACGCGTGAAACCGATCGCACCGTGGATGGAATGGCTCAGCCCCGCCACTTCGAGCGCCGCCTCGCTGGTACGGGCCTTGGCCATGGCCACCCGCAAACGGTCGGGCACCTGGCCAGCAGCCGACAGACCCAACTGTGCAGCCATGCGGGCGGCAAAGGCATGCTCGGACATGACACTCAGCTGGTGCTGTATCGCCTGGAATTTGCCAATCGGTTTGCCAAACTGCTGGCGGTCATTGGCGTACTGCAGCGTGCGGGAGAATACGGCCATCAGGGCACCCGCCAGCTGGGCGGCATAGAGGGCTGCTTGCAAGGTCACCAGATCATGCGTTCCAGGCACTGCCTGTGCAGCGTCCCAAGCCGCTTGCGGCCAGCTCAGTTGTGCGTCCAGGCAAAACCCGGCCACTTGCATTTGAGCCGCCGCCACGGGCAGCAATCGGCAAACGCCGCCACACGACACCAGCACCCAGTCGGCTTGCGTGCCACAGCGCACTTGCGCGCAGTGCAGACGGCCATCTCTGGCCAGTTGGCCGGTGCCAAACACCACCGAGCCCTTTGGCGCAGGCACGCCCGCATGGGCCAACAAGCCCCGCGCCAGCAAGGTCTCGCCCAAGGGCACAGGCACGGCAAAGCTGCCGCAGAGCTCCAGCACCGGGTACACATCGGCCAAGCTCAGCCCTGATCCGCCCGCAGATTCGGGCACCAGCGCATCGGCAAAACCGGAGGCGTCCAATTGTTGCCACAAAGCCGCGCGCGACTGGCCCGCTTCGATGGCGCGTACCACCGCAGGTGTGCAGTGGTCGCTGAGCAGCGCCTTGACGGCGTCAGAAAAAAGATCGTCCATGGTGTTTCCTTTTCAGCGCAAACCCAGGCCACGGGCGATCATGCCGCGCAGGATGTCGCGCGTGCCGCCGCGCAGCGAGTAGCTGGGCGCCACTTGCGTGATGTAGTTGAGCGTGTTGAGCAGCTCGGCCGGCACATCGGCCGCGTCACGCGAGAACAAATCGTCGGCAATCGCCGCCGGGATCAACTGCTCCACCCCCGTACCCAGGTCTTTGACCAGGGCCGCCTCAACCACCGGGCTTTCGCCCCGGGTGAGTTTTTCGGTGATGGCCACCGACATGGCCCGCAGCGGTGCCAGCTGGCTCAGGATCTTGCCCGCCAGGCGCTGGGCCTGCGGGGTGCGGCCTTGCGGCGTGCGCACATAGGCCAGCCATTCGTCGAACAAGGCGATGCTGGAGAACAATCGCTCCGGCCCGCTGCGCTCAAACGCCAGTTCGGCCGTGACTTGGTCCCAGCCGCCGCCTTCGTCGCCCACCAGGGCATCAGGGCCCAACTGCACGTTTTCGAAAAACACTTCGCAAAAATGGCTGTCACCCGATTGGTCGACGATGGGCCGCACCGTGACGCCCGGCAAGGACAAGTCCACGATCACCTGAGACAAGCCCTTTTGGCGGTCACCCGCTTCACCGCTGGTGCGCACCAGCGCGATCATGAAGTGGCAGTTGTGGGCGTTGGTGGTCCAGATTTTCTGGCCGTTCAACAGCCAGCCCGATTCATGGGGCACAGCGCGGGTGCGCACACTCGCCAAGTCCGAGCCCGCACCAGGCTCGCTCATGCCAATGCAATAAAAAGCCTCGCCCCGGCAGATGGCGGGCAGGTAGCGCTGCTTTTGCACTTCGGTGCCGTACTTGAGCAGCAAAGGGCCGCTTTGGCGGTCGGCGATCCAGTGCGAGCCCACGGGCGCGCCAAAGTTCAAGAACTCTTCCACCAGCACATAGCGCGCAAACGCGCTGCGCCCCGCACCGCCATAGGCTGGCGGGAACGTGATACCCAGCCAGCCGCGGCGGCCCAGCTCGCGGCTGAACTCGGGGTCATACCCCGACCAAGAGCGGGCGCGCACATGGGCCGGCACCCCGCGCATGGCCTCCACCAGAAAGGCCCGCACCTCTTGGCGCAGGGCTTCGTCTTGCGCAGGAATGGCCGACGGGTTCAACGAATCGAGCTGGCTCATACCAACACCCCTTTTTCAAACAATGTCTTCATGGTCTCTCCATCCATGGTTCGCCTTTCGCCCAACGCCCAACGGCAGCCGCTGTGCACCGCATTATTTCGACGGTTCGGGTTTTCGTCTAATAGGGGCTTTGCTTTGCGCGACAGCAAGGGTCCGTCCAAGGTCCAGCACCAAGTGCGCTAACGGATGGCACTTGGTCTGCAGGCTCTGGAAAACCCTGATATCCACTGCGCGACAGCCTGCAGCAGGCAACTGCCTATAGTCCAAAAAATCGTTGGGCATGTCCCCCGCGCTCGACTTCCAAAGCAGCAAGGTTTTAGACAGATGCATGACTTGATCATCCGCAGTGCGCAGGTTTATGACGGTTCGGGCCAGCCCGCAAGACAGGCCGATGTGGCCGTCACGCAAGGCCGCATCACCCACATCGGCCAAGTAGACGGCCCTGCCCGCGACAGCATCGATGCCCAAGGCCTGGCCTTGATGCCGGGCATTGTGGACCTGCACACCCACTACGATGCGCAAGTCACCTGGGACCGCACCATGTCGCCTTCTCCCGCACTTGGCGTGACCACAGCGGTGATTGGCAATTGCGGTTTTGGCATCGCGCCCTGCCCTGCGCCGCTGCGCGAGACCATGCTGAAGAACCTGTCGGTGGTGGAAGGCATGGACTTGCAATCCTTGCTCACCGGCGTGGATTGGCAGTTTGAGTCCTTTGGCCAATACATGGACCAATTGCGCCGCATCGGCCCTTACGTCAACACCGCCGTGTTCGCTGGCCACTCGGTCATCCGCACCGCCGTGATGGGTGCAGACGGCTCTGCCCAGGTCGATCCCACACCCGAACAACTGCAGACCATGCAAGCCTTGGTGCGTGACGCCATGGACCAGGGCGCCATTGGCTTTGCGTCTTCGTTTTCACCCAACCACAGCGGCTTCGGCGGCATCCCCATGCCGTCCACCATCGCTTCCGAAAGCGAATTGCGGGCTTTGGCCGGGGTCCTGGGCGAAAAAAACAAGGGCGTGTTCATGATGGCCACCGGCTCCCGCGCCAGCCCCGACGTGATGGAGTCCATCGTGCAGGACACGGGGCGGCCCGGCTACATCTCCACCGTGCTGACCATGTACAACGAGGGCAACCCGGGTCTGGGGGCCACTTATTACGAACGCTGTGCCCAAGCCTTGGCACGCGGCCACGAGCTGTATGTGCTGACCAGCTGCCAGCCGCTGTCTTTTGACTTCACCTTGACCGACCCCTATGTGCTGCTGAGCCATGCCGCCTTTGATGCGGTGAAGACCGCCACGCCAGACCAATTGCCAGCGCTGTACAGATCGCCCGAATTTCGCGAAGCCTTCCGCCAGAACCTGCGTCAGCCCAAGGCGGGCATTTTGTTTCTGGGCAACTGGCGACACATCGAGGTGGGGCAAACCATGCGCCCAGAAAACCAGATGCTCGAAGGCGTGAGCATTCAGGCCCTGGCCGACCAGCGGGGCTTAGACCCTGTGGATGTGTTCTTTGACCTGGCCTTGTCTGAAGACTTGGGCACGCATTTTGTGGGCAAGTTTTTCAATAACAACGACGACGGCGTGGCCCCCTCGCTCAAGCACCCCGCCAGCGTCATCACGCTGTCGGATGCGGGTGCGCACCTCACCTACATGTGCGATGCGGGTTTTGGCCTTTATTTTCTGGCGCACTGGGTGCGTGATACCGGCCACTTCACCCTGGCCGAAGGCGTGCGCCGCCTGACCAGCGAGCCCGCCGACCGCTTTCGCATTCCCAACCGTGGCCGCCTGCAAGTGGGCCTGCCCGCCGACCTGCTGCTGTTCGACCCTGCCACCGTGGGCATCTCCAAACCCTTGCCCCGCCAGGACTTGCCTGGCGGCGGCACGCGCATGGTGCGCGAAGCCACAGGCGTGCATGGCGTCTGGGTCAATGGTGTGAAAGTGCACGATGGCCAAGACTATGTGGACCATCCACACGGGCCAGGCCAAGTGCTCGACCAATTCAATTCTTAAGGAGTGTGATCATGACCATCCACCGTCGTTTCTTGACCGGCCTTTTGCTGGCTTTCATGGCCACCAGCGTGTGGGCGCAAAGCTGGCCCACGCGCCCGGTGCGCATGATCATCGCCTTCCCGCCCGGCGGTCCCACCGACCTGGTCTCAAGGGTGTTGGCACAACGCCTGTCCGAGCAACTGGGCCAACAAGTCATCGTGGACAACAAGCCCGGCGCGGGGGGCAACCTGGCCGCCGAACTGGCCGCCCGAGCCACGCCCGATGGCTACACAATTTTTTACAACACATCGGCCATCGTGATTGGCCCGGCGCTCTACGGCAAGGTGAACTACGACACCCTGAAAGACTTCGCGCCCGTGGCCCTGACGGCCAGCGTGCCCATGGTGCTGGTGGTCAACCCGCAGCTGCCCGCCCGCAGCGTCAAAGAGTTTCTGGACTTGGCCAAGTCGCGACCCGGTGCGCTGAACTACAGCTCCTCGGGCACCGGCACCATCACGCATTTGGCCAGCGCCATGATGTCGGCGCAAACCGGCGTACAAACCCAGCACATTCCCTACAAAGGCAGTGCTCCGGGCTTGGTCGATCTGGCAGCAGGCCAAACCCAGTTCATGATCGACACCATCAACACGGTCTTGCCCTACGTGCGCGACAACCGCCTGCGGGGTCTGGCGGTGACCAGCATCAAGCGCTCTACCCTGTTGCCCGACCTGCCCACCTTGGCCGAATCGGGCATGCCCGGTTTTGATGCCGCCGCTTGGCAAGGCATCGTGGTGCCCACCGGCACGCCTGCCGACATCGTGCAAAAGCTCAACACCGAAGTGAACAAGGCCCTGGCCCACCCCGACCTGCGCGCCCGCCTGGCGGCACAAGGCGCTGAGATTTTGGGCGGCACACCGGCCGAATACGCGGCCCACCTGCGCACCGAAATGCCACGCTGGGCCAAGGCCGTGAAAGACTCGGGCGCCAAAGCCGAGTGATGCTTCGAGGTGCGCTGCGGCGCACCTTGGCGCGGCCAAGCCGCAGCTTCAGTCGTGGCTCGCACCGCTTTTTTGCAGACCTTCAATGGCCGCATCGCTCAGGCCCGCTTCTCGCAAAACCTCTGCGCTGTGCTGCCCCAACTGCGGGGCAGGTTTTTGGATGGGCAAAGTGGGGGTGCCAGAAAAGCGGATGGGCACCCCAATTTCATGCACTCGCCCTTCGGTGGGGTGAACCACTTCCTGCAACATGCCCACCGCCAGCAGGTGCGGGTCTTGCAGCAAGCTGTCGATGTCGTGCATCGGCATGCAGGGGATATCGGCCTCGTTCAGGCGCGCCATCCAAACTTCAGTGCTTTGCGTGGCCATGGCCTGCGCCACCAGGCGATACAAGTCGTTGATGTGCCGGGTCCGCGCGCCAATGCTGGCAAAACGCGGGTCTTGTTCAAACAGCTGCCCTTGCCCAATCAGGCCCAGAAATTTCTCCCAGTGCCGGTCGGTGTAAATCAGCACGCACAAATGGCCATCTGTGGTCGGATAAGGCCGGCGCTCTTGCACCAGCAAGCGCGGGTAGCCGGTATCGCCCATGGGTGGCTCGAAGGTGGCACCGGCCATGTGATCGCTCAACACGTATTGCGCCATGGTCTCGAACATGGGCACCTCCACCGCCTGGCCCACACCGGTCTGGTGGCGCGCAATCACCGCCGCCAAAATGGCATTGGACGCCATCAGGCCCACCGTGCGGTCGGCCAGGGTCAGGGGCACATAGCGCGGCTCGCCACCACTGGCGCGGCTCATCAAACTGGGCACGGCCGCAACGCCTTGAATCAAGTCGTCGTAAGCCGGCTTACCCGCGTAAGGCCCCTTCTCGCTGTAGCCATACAGGCCTGCATAAATGATGCGCGGATTGATGGCTTGGAGCCGCT
>JBIKRC010000286.1:0-3438 GCA_044349375.1 Limnohabitans sp. | reverse complement strand
TGGACGGCAGCACGCTGTTCATCCAGTTCAACAACGTGGCGCGCCACAACGCCTTGTCGGTGGACATGTGGGAAGCCGTGCCAGTGCTGCTGAACCAGGCCGAGCACGACCCCCGTGTGCGCCTGGTGGTGTTCACGGGCGCAGGCGAAAAAGCCTTTGTGTCTGGCGCAGACATTTCGCAGTTCGAAGACATGCGGGCGGCGCGTGAGGCGGTCACCCGCTACGAGCACATGGCCGAAACCGCGCTCATGGGCATCTACAACTTCCCCAAGCCCACGCTGGCTTGCATTCGCGGGTTTTGCATTGGCGGCGGCATCAACGTGGCCATCAGCTGCGACATGCGCATTGCCGCCAGCGACGCCGTGTTCTCGGTCCCCGCTGCACGATTGGGTTTGGGCTACCGTTACTCGGCCATGAAAAACCTGGTCGACCTGATCGGCCCCGGTGCAGCCAAAGACCTGTTTTTCACGGCCCGCAAAATCAACGCGCAAGAAGCCCAAAGCCTGGGTTTGGTCACGCGGGTCTGCGCGCCCGAGGCCTTGCCCGACTTGCTGGCCGAATACACCTCGGCTTTGGCGGCCAACGCGCCGCTGACCATTCAGGCGGCCAAGGCGATCACACGCGAAATCCTCAAACCCTCGCCCGAGTTGGACATGGACCTGTGCACCCAGCTCATTCGCGGCTGTTTTGACAGCGCCGACTACGCCGAAGGCCGCAAGGCCTTCATGGAAAAACGCAAACCCGTCTTCAAAGGCGAATGAGGTCTCTCATGAAATCGTATTGGATGAACATCAGCAACGGCCAGGGCCAGATGGAACTGCGCGAGGTGGACAAGCCTGTGCCCGGTGCGGGGCAGGTCTTGGTCAAGCTGCATGCGGCGTCGCTCAACCGTGGCGAATTGATCATCGGCCACGGCCTGCATGGCAAGGGCGGCAGCAAGCCTGCAGGCATGGAGGGCGCGGGGCAGATCGTCCAGTTGGGCAGCGACATCGGTGCCTGGCAATTGGGCGATCGCGTCATGGGCCGCTGCCCAGGTGCTTTTTCTGAATATGCCTTGATGGATGTGCGCGAAATCATGCGCGTGCCGGACAACTTGAGTCTGGAGCAAGCCGCCTCTATCCCGCTCACATTTTTGGTGACCTATGACCTTTTGGTGTTGCAAGGCAATTTGCAAGCCGGTCAATGGCTTTTGATCAACGGGGTGTCCTCAGGCGTGGGTGTGGCAAGCTTGCAAATGGCCAAGGTCTTGGGTGCGAAAGTCATCGGCACTTCGGGCTCGCAGGCCAAGCTCGATCAACTCAAACCGCTGGGGCTGGATGTGGGTTTGTGCACCCGCGCGGCCGATTTTCACCAAGCCGTGCTGCAAGTCACCGATCAAAAAGGGGCCAACCTGGTGGTCAACACCGTGGGTGGCAGCGTCTTTGCCGAGAGCATGCGCTGCATGGCTTTTCAGGGTCGTTTGGGTTTTGTGGGCTATGTCGACAACACGCTCAACGCCACCATTGACCTGGAAGCCCTGCATGCCAAGCGTTTGTGCTTGTTTGGGGTTTCCAACAAAAACCGAACCCCCGCTCAACGGGCCGACGGCATTGCGCAATTCGTGGCGCACATCCTGCCGGCTTTTGCCGATGGCCGCATAAAGCCGCTGTTGGACAAAGTGTTTGAATTTGACCAACTGGACCACGCCAAAGCCCACATGGAAAGCAACCAACACACCGGCAAAATTGTGCTGCGCATTGCCAAGTCGGATTGAAATTTCCCCAAGTCATTCCCATCCAAGGAGACAACCCCATGAACAAAAGAAACCTGATTTCAGCATTCGTCCTGTCGTGCCTCGCCATGGGTGTGCAAGCCCAAGGCGCAGCCTATCCGAACAAGCCGATTCGCTTGGTGGTGGGTTTTGCCCCAGGCGGCGCGGCCGACTACGTGGCACGCGCCATCAGCGACGCGATGGGCAAAGCCATTGGCCAGACCGTGATTGTTGAAAACCGCGCTGGCGCAGGCTCCAGCATTGCGGCCGAAAACGTGGCCAAGGCCGCGCCCGATGGTTACAGCGTTTTGTTGGCCAGCCCCAGCAGCATCTCGGTCAACCCGGCCCTTAATCCTAAGCTGAACTACACCCCCAAAGACCTGGTGCCCATCACCAAAGTCACCACCTCGCCCTTGGTGATTGCGGTCAACCCCAACATCGGCGTCAACTCGGTGCAAGACCTGATCGCGCGCGCCAAGCAAGCGCCCGGCAAGCTTAACTACGCCACTTCGGGCAATGGCTCTGCGCCGCACTTGGGCGCTGCTTTGTTCACCCAATTGACGGGTGTGGACATGGTGCACATTCCGTTTCGCGGGGGTGCGCCTGCCATCCAGTCGGTGATCGCGGGCGACACCCAAGTGACCTTTGGCACCCCGCCTTCGGTCTTGCCCATGATCCAAGCGGGTCGCCTGAAAGGCTTGGCCGTCAGCACACGCAACAGCTCGGCCTTGGTCCCCGGTTTGCCGGGCATGCAAGAGGCCAAACTGCCCGAGTACGCGATCGAGTTTTGGTATGGTCTGTTTGTGCCCGTGGGCACACCGCCTGCTGTCATGAAGCAAATTTTTGATGCAGCCCAAACGGCCATGGCGCAGCCCTCTGTGAAAGCCGCATTGGCCCGCGAAGGCACCGATGTGTCGGTCTCCACCACGCCTGAACAATTTGCCGCCTTTTTGAATGACGACGCTAAGTTCTGGGTCAATTTGGTCAAGAGCGCTGGCGTCAAACTCGACTGAGCCGCCAGGAGTTGCCATGGTTGAAAATGGATTTTTGAAAATCGAATCGATGCAAGCGCGCTGCACCCCTGCAGAGTGGCAGGCCCGGGTGGATTTGGCGGCTTGTTACCGCTTGGTGGCCATCTACGGCATGTCCGACATGATGGCCAACCACATCTCTTCGCGTGTGCCCGGCGAAGACGGTGCTTTTCTCATCAACGCCTACGGCATGATGTATGAGGAGATCACCGCGTCGAGCCTGATCAAGATTGACCACGATGGCAACATCCTGTCCCAACCCGACTTTGGCGATTTGAACTACGGCATCAACAAAGCGGGTTACGTGATCCACAGTGCGGTGCATGAAGCGCGCCCCGAGGTGGACTGCGTCATCCACACCCACAGCTGGGCCTCCATGGCGGTGTCTTCGCTCGAATGCGGTCTCTTGCCCATCACCCAAACGGCGATGCGGTTCCTGAAAATCGGCTACCACGACTACCAAGGCGTGGTCCTGGATCTGACCGAACAGGCCTCCTTGGTCAAAGACCTGGGGCAGGGCGAGGCGCTGATCTTGCGCAACCACGGCGCCCTCACCGTGGGGCGCAGTGTGGGCGAGGCGTTCAACTGGATGCACCGTCTGGAGCTGGCATGCCATTCACAACTCGCGGCCATGGCCTGCAACACGCCTTTTGTCAA
>JBIKRC010000021.1:0-12882 GCA_044349375.1 Limnohabitans sp. | reverse complement strand
TTCACCGCGCAGGCAAGTATTTGGCCGGGTCCACCGGTTTGCCTTGACGGCGAATTTCGAAATGCAGCTTCACGCGGTCGGCATCGGTCTTGCCCATTTCTGCAATTTTCTGGCCCTTGCGCACTTTCTGGTCCTCTTTGACCAGCAAGGCCTGGTTGTGTGCGTAAGCGGTCAAAAAGGTGTTGTTGTGCTTGAGGATGATCAGGTTGCCATAGCCGCGCAAGCCTGCACCGGCATAAACCACTTGGCCATCGGCGGCCGCCAGCACCGGGTCGCCAGCCTTGCCGCCAATGTCCAGGCCTTTGTTCTTGGCCTCGTCAAAGCCGCCGATCACGCTGCCGCTGGCGGGCCAGGCAAAGCCCAGACCCTCGTCGTTGGCAGACGGCGTCGGTGTGGGCGATGCAACTGGCTTGGCTGCTGTGGCCACTTCGGCACTGCCCCCAATCGGTTGCACCACCACGCCACTGGCTTCCACCGTCGCGTTGGGAGGCGCCACGCGCAAGACCTGCCCCACCTCAATCAAGTGGGCATTGGGCAAGCTGTTCCAACTGGCCAGATCGCGCCAGGAATGGCCGTGGTCCAGGGCAATGCGGGTTAGGGTGTCGCCGCGTTGGACAGAGTAAAACCCTGGCTTGCCGGCGTTTTCAGCGCCAGGCATGACCTTCACCGTCTCGGCCGCAGGCGCAGTCACCGTCGCCTGGGCACTCACTTTGGGGCTGGAACCGCGTGTTTCCACCGGTGCTGGGGCACGGGGCGACGAGGTACAAGCGGCCAATGCCAGCAGCGTCAAAACTGTGAACCCCAAACGAAAAACTTCACGCAACATCATCCGGTGCCATTCCTTCATGCAATGCCCGATTTTAGGGGCACAAAGTGAACGGCCTCCAAGACTTGTCGGTCAAAGCCTGTGGCTGTTCTGAGAATCACCACCAGCGCCTGATGCCCCGAGGCCGTGACGGTGGGGGCCACCAGCCTGGCCCCAACGGCCAACTGATCCAACCAGACCGAAGGCACCTCCTCGCCACCCGCAGCCGAAATGATCCCGGCATAAGGTGCCCCTTTGGGAAAACCCAACATGCCGTCGCCCAGCATCAAGTGCACATTGGGCAGGCGAAATGGCAGCAGATTTTTTTTGGCCTTTTCGTGCAAACCGCGCAAGCGCTCGATGCTGTAAACCTCGGTGGCCACCAGGCTGAGCACGGCCGCCTGATAGCCACAGCCGGTGCCAATCTCCAGCACCCGACCCAGCTTGCCCGGGGCGTCTTGTCGCAGCAACTCGATCATGCGGGCCACCACATTGGGCTTGGAAATCGTTTGTCCCAAGCCGATGGGCAAGCTGGTGTCTTCGTACGCTTGCCCCGCCAAAGCGGTTTCGACAAAACGGTGCCGCTCCACCTGGCCCATCGCCTGCAAGACCCACGGGTCCTGTACGCCTTGCTCGGCCAATTTGGCCACCATGCGGGCACGCACTGCGCCCGAATCCAGCCCTAACCCGCTGGACACAGGCATAGGCGACACTGGCGAAGCATGCCCCGCCGCTGGGTTGACCATTTCTTGTCGTGTCCCCAGACCTGTTGTTGGGCGCTGGACCGCCTGAGGACTCAAAGAGACCGCAGACTGGCCCCCGGCAGGCGGTAATTTGGCCGGAAAACTGGGCCTGGGTTTCATGCCCCGTCCTGTGGCCAAAGGCGAGCGCAGTTCTGACTCCAGGCCTGCAGGTGATCGTGTTCGGTCAAATCCACTTTCAAAGGCGTGACCACCACATGGCCCAGATCGGCCGCGTGGAAATCGGTGCCGACGCTGTCGTCCATGGCAGCACCGGCTGCGCCAATCCAATACATGGTCTGGCCCCTCGGGTCCACTTGGGTGATGACCGGCTCGGCCGCGTGTCGCCGCCCGAGGCGACACACCTTGGGCGACTTGATCTGCTCAAAAGGCAAGTTGGGAATGTTCACATTCAGCAACCAAGGCTCTTTTCCAATCAAATTTTGATGCACCATTTGCTGGACCAAGCGTTGGACGGTGCTGGCCGCGGCATCCAGATGCGCCCAGCCCTTGTCGATTTGCGACACCGCGATGGCCGGAATACCAAACAAATACCCCTCCATGGCCGCACCCACGGTGCCCGAGTACAAGGTGTCGTCGCCCATGTTGGCGCCGTTGTTGATGCCCGAAATCACCAGATCGGGCCGATACCCCAACAAACCCGTCAAAGCGATGTGCACACAATCGGCGGGCGTGCCATTGACATACCGGAATCCGTTGTCGGCCCGGTTCACATACAGCGGCGTGTGCAGGGTCAAGGCATTCGATTTAGCGCTGTTGTTGTGCTCTGGGGCCACCACTTCGACATCGGCAATGGCTTGGAGTGCCGCGTGCAAAGCCACGATGCCTTCAGCCCGGAAGCCGTCGTCGTTGGAGATCAAGATTTTCATAGGTGAACGCTTGTGGAATTGGCCATTGTAGGGCGATACCTGGGCAAAACTGGGGGAGAACGGTAGCCTGCTTTCAGCGAAACGGCCAGACTTCGCATGCGGTCGCTAGGGGGACATGAAGGGCCGGGCCAGACTGCCTAAGATCACCGTTTTTGAAAACTGATTCCATTTGGAGACACGGCATGCATGCTTGGCTTTGCGAGAACCCCACGGGCGTAGACGCCCTCACCTGGAAAGAACTGCCCACCCCCACACCCGGGCCAGGCCAAGTGCTCATTCAAATTGAGGCGGCCAGCCTGAATTTCCCCGATCTGCTGATTGTGCAAAACAAATACCAGATGAAGCCCGAGTTGCCCTTTGTGCCTGGCTCGGAATACGCGGGCACGGTGCAAGCCCTGGGTGAAGGCGTGACGCACCTGAAAGTCGGCCAAAGCGTGGCTTGCTTGTCAGGCACGGGCGGCTTTGGCACCCACACCTTGGCCCCGGCCAAACTGTGCATGCCTTTGCCCGCTGGTTTTCCGGCCACCGATGGCGCGGCCTTCATCATGACCTACGCCACCTCGCACCACGCGCTGGCGGACCGCGCGGCCTTGAAAGCCGGCGAGACCGTGCTGGTGCTGGGCGCTGCAGGCGGCGTGGGCACGGCCGCCATCCAAATTGCCAAGGCCATGGGGGCCAAAGTGATTGCGGCGGCATCCACCGATGAAAAATGCGCCCTGTGCACCACATTGGGGGCAGACGCCACCATCAACTACAGCACCCAAAACCTGCGCGAAGCCCTGAAAACCCTGACTGAGGGCAAAGGCCCCGACGTGGTGTACGACCCCGTGGGCGGCGATCTGGCCGAGCCCGCTTTCCGTTCCATCGCCTGGCGCGGACGCTACCTGGTGGTGGGCTTTGCGGGCGGCCCCATCCCGTCGCTGCCGCTGAACCTGCCCTTGCTCAAGGGCGCATCCCTGGTCGGTGTTTTTTGGGGCGACTTTGCCAAACGCGAACCCCAAGCCAACGCGGCCATGATGGGCGAGCTGGCCCAGTGGTACGGCCAAGGCAAGATAAAACCCGTGCTGGACCGCACCCTGCCCATGAGCGAAATCAAAGCCGCCTACGCCTTGATGGGTTCGCGCAGCGTCAAGGGCAAACTGGTGATGGTGAATTGAAGATTCAGGCGCTCACCTCCTACCCCTCAAGCGTCGCTTTTCATAAGGAGGGCCGCGCTCGCCGTTGCAGCCAAAGACCCCACAGAATAAGAATCAGCTGCTCGCGTGTGCCACCCTTGGACGGCTCACGTCGTAACCAAACCACTTCGTGGACACCCGCTTGAATGCGCGGTCTTTGAGCACATTTTTCACAGCCGCAGAAAGCTGCTCTTGCCTGTGTTTTTGGCCTTTTGACACCGCCAATCCCACACGCATGGGCGCCGTCATGGGCACCCCCACCCTGAGGGGTAACCCGTTGTGTTCAATGTAGTACTCTGCAATGAGGTTCTCCTCCAGCACCACGTCAATTTCCTTGGCGGCCAACGCTTTGAACGCTTGGTCAATTTTTTCAAACGTCTTGACAGACCGTCCCAAAGCACCCACCGCCTGATCAGCAACACCCGAATTGGCCAAGACGCCTAATTTTTGGCCCACCATATCGTCCAGGCTGTAAAAGTCTCGATCGTCGGACGCGTGCTGCACCGTCACCAACTGAACAGAGGCATAGGGCGAAACGAAATCAAACAGTCGCCGATTTTCGGGGGTATGCAAGAGCTGATTCCCGATGAAATCAATCTCGCCTTTGGCCAGCATCTCTTGCAAGCGCGGCATCAAATCAGGTACGGCCACCATTTGAATGCCCAGAGAGTTCAGGACAACTTCCACCACATCGACATCAAACCCCTGAAGTTTTCCGTTCTCAGCTTCAAAGCTGTAAGGTAAATAACGCTTGAGGAATCCCACACGCATGGTTTTGATTTCTTGGGCCAAAGCCAGGGTTGAACCAGAAACCCAGGCCGAAAGAAGGAAGGCGCACACCGTTCGTCTTTTTGCGAGTCCTTTTCCGGCAGCATCAATCATGAAACGCTCCTTCAAAGCAGTGCCGCAATTCATGGCCAATGTAGTTGTACCCCGTTTGGGGGGGTGTGACGATGGTGCACTCCTTGCGTCTGACGTTCCAAAATGCGCAAGCCATGGGTTGAGAGTTGAAGCGGATCGGTATGCCCGTGATGCGCGAGCAGAACTCATAACCATCGTTGCGAACCGCGTATTTGATTTTGACCGGCTCCATGATTCTGTCTTCCGCAACCAAAGGCTCAAAACGGGTGCGATCAACGGCAGGCGGCCCAAAACGCAACACAGCGGCCTGGGCCGAAGGTGAAACAGGTGGGGCGTCAGGGGCCTCTTGTTTCTTGAACACGAGCACGCCCGGTGGAGCGGCAATGGGCTCAGCATCTTGGGCCTGCAATGCACTGGCCAGGACGACCGCAAGCAAGCCTAAAAACCAAGGCCTCAACCTCATGACGGCTCGCCTCCGGCCAACAGACACAAGGTCAGCAGTCGTCCCATGAGGCTGTGACTGGTGTTTTTAGAGGTCACCATGGTGCACCGGGCACCCGCGACAGACCAGGCCACACAACCCTCGCGCAACATGCTGCCGCCGTCAAAACCCGTCAACTTATTGCAGTGCGTCAGCACGCTGGGCGCATCTGGCTGAACCAGCCAAGTCATGATGGGCTCTTTGATGACCCGGTCTTGTACGACAGGCGGCCGCAGTACAGAAAAATCCAGCAAGCCGTCTGCCGACCAGGCGTTGTTGGCCCACACGCCAACCCCACAGAGCAAAACACGCAACAAAAGCCGATGACGAATAGATAACATGGTTTAAAATATTAACGCAATTTGAATACAAAATGCATTTTTTTATTTCAAACCCCACTCAAACCCATGCGAAGCACCTTCTCACCGTGGCACCAGCGAAGTCAATGGTCAGTTGTTCAACCCTCTCTCAGCGGTAGTTCCCGGTGCATTTCGGGGCACATAACAAAGCTGCACCCCAACGACCAAGGTTTCATCGCAATCGCAATTCTCCACACGGTCTGACAAACAAGCGGCCGAGGCTGTGGCCGCTCCACTGGCGGCTTCCGTGGCCGCTTCCGCGCTGCTGGGCTGAACACCCATTGCAGCAGCCGAACCCGTTCTGACAAAAGACACTTTGTTGGCACCTGTCTCGGCCGTCAAAGGTGTGATCTCTTTTTGAATCGACTTGTTCACTTGCGAGCTCAAAATGCTGGCGCTCAAAGACTGCGCAGCCAACACATAATTACTGGCCGACGCCCCATTGACGCCATCGGTCAAGCTGTAATGCACCGATACAGACTTGTTAACGCCCACCATAGGCGTCTCAAACGCGGCACGTGCAGAAAAACCCAAGCGCTCTTGTGCGACCCAACCATTCACCTGCGACCACTTCAACTGAACATCCGTGGTGCCGTCATAAACCTTGTCCAGCGCTTTGGCGTCGATCGACAGTGGACGCGGCTCAATGGTTGCCATCGTTTTAAAACTGTCCACCTCGCCTTGCAACACATAGTTGCCCGCATCTTGCCCCATCAAGCGCAAGCCCTTCACACTCACTTCTTGCGCCAACACTTGGCCCTGCGAATTTCGCGCCACATTGGGGCTCGCAAACTGCGCGCCACTGGCCGCAAAGTTCACAGCGTCACCCGGAAGCAAGCCGATTCCCCCCAAGCCAGACAATACCGCCCCGGCCTGACCGTCATAAACCTTGTCGAACACCGCAGCAGAAGGCGCCAACAACTTGGGGCTGATCTTGGCCACATCCGTGGCGCTGGTATTTGACAACTCATAGTTACCCGCGAGTGCGCCTGTGAGGCGCAGACCCGTCACGGTCACCGTCTGATCTGTCACTTGGCCATTGGCATTGCGGGCCACATTCTTGTTGGCAAAGTTGGCGCTACCCAAAGCCACGCCCACCTCGTCTGTGCCGATCACGCCAGTTGTGATGGCGCTGGCAATGGCGCTCGTCAGACCGTCATAGACCTTGTCTTCGGCCAGCACCGTCGACGTCACCGTCTTGGGCGTGATTCGTGCGGTGCCCACAGTGACGTTCAGCTGGTAGTTGGCACCATCGACGCCACCCAAAGACACGTCAGCCATCTGTACGCTCTTGGCCAGCACCTGGCCACTGGCATCTCGGGCCACGTTAGGATCTGCAAAAGCGGCACTGGCGCCAATGACGCTGACATCGTCTCCCAAGATCACCCCTGACAAACTGCCGCCTGTCAGGTTGGCCGTGGTGTTGCCGTCGTAGACCTTGTCCAAGGCCCCAAACGACGCAGCGATCTGCCTAGGTGTGATCAAGCCTGTGCCCGACACATTGCCGGAAACAAAGCTGTAATTGCCACGGTCAACGCCTTCCAGCTGCAAGCCCGACAAGGTAAAGGCCTGGCTGCCCGCGTTTTTGCTTGCAAAACTCCCCCCATTGGAGACCATGCCCACATCGTCACCGGGCATGGCCCCTCCGGGCAACAAACGCATTCCGGCCAATGCCTTGGTCCCGTCGTAGACTTTGAACACATTGGCAGCATTCAGGCTCAAAGTCTTGGGCGTGATCACCAGCGCTCCTGCAGCCAGCACCAAATCGGTGAAGTTCTGCCCCCCCTGCACAGACCAGGAGCCGACCGCGTAATCGTGATTCCCTGCATTCAAAAAACCTGCAGCCGATGTCTGTCCCGTGGTGTTGACTTGGGTAGTCAATCGAATTGACGAGCCCAAAGTGTCGGTGGCTTGCCACTGCCCACCCCCCAAATCGCTCATGGTCAAGGTCGAAATCGTGTTGCAGTTGACCCCACCCACACAGTAAAGCGCCGAAATACCCTGCCCCGCTGACGTATGTCCTGCATTGGCGGCCGTCACATCACCGTAGGTGGCACTGCGCCCGCCTAAGCGAATCAACAACTTGTCAGCAGCCAGCACATTCAGGCTGCCAGGTTGCACCGTGACGGCGTAATTGGCAGCGGTGGGCGCCGACGTCAGGCCATAAACGCTGCTGTAATTGCCCACACCCGGCGTGGCAGGGCCGGAGTAGTTGGGGGTCAAGGCACCCAGCACGTCGTTGGGCAACTCCCCATTTTTGAGACCTTCGTACCTGATGCCCGTATCGGCAGCCAGCTGGGGGTCTTGGGTCACAAACATGGTCGAGCTGCCCACCTGAACGGTCAAAGGGGCGCGGGTGATGGTGCCCACGTTGCCAGTGGCCACGGTAGGCAAGGTGTAGTTGCTGAGCAAAGTGGTCCCGGATGGCACGAAATGCCCCGCAGACAAATCGGCCGAGACCGAACCAGCACCACCCATGTTGTTGGCCACTTCCTTGCTGGCATAACTGCCAGACGTTTGCGTCACATTCGCCCCATCGGTCACCCCATTGAGCGTGACCCAACCCGTCAGCGCAAAGTTGGCATTGCTCAGGTTGTTGGCTGCATCCGTGCCGTCATAAACTTTGGACACCGTGCCCTGCAGCGCTGCGGACAAGGTTTTCTTAAGGATGAGCAAGCCGGCCTGTCCAGATACGCTGGTGTTCAGACCTGTCGATGTCAGGCTGAAGGCATAAGGCGTTGTCGACGCGTTTTCGCCCGCTGCGCGGGTACCCGACAATGTGGCGAGGGCATCTGCTGCGGCCAGACCAAAGACATGACTGCCACCCACACCAGCCACTGAATTGGTGAGCATCTGAGGGCCAGCATATGAAGCCGACAAGCCCACCAACGCATCCGGATCGGCGGCACCATAGATTTTGCTCAAATTGAGCCCTGCCATGTTCAGCGCAAAGCCGGGCGCAGACGTTACGGCCTCACGGAACAACACCTGGGTGCTGCTTTCACCCAGCAGGGTGGCCCCAAAGGCAGATCCAAACGCCGCATTCAAATCATGCGTGCTGCCGTTGTAATGGAGCGTATTGAAGTACGAACCGAAACGCGATAAAACACCCGTCCCTATTGCTCTGCCGCTGTACACATAGGTTTTGCCTGGTGTTGTGGCATGGGTCTGCGAAACGGTGTTGCCCGCCACAGTCAACACCTGCCCGCCACTGCCATCACCTGCTGACAAAACAGCCCCAGCGGCCACCCGTACATCGCCCGTGCCAGCATTGATGACCTTGGGTGCTGTGACGTTGCCTGCGCCTGCGGTTTTGACCAACACGCCAACGTTAGCGTTTTGGTGGATGGTCATCGCTTTGCCGTCGATGGCCCCTGTATCGGCGGCCAAGGTGCCCGCAAAAATTTCAACAACGCCTGTGCCGTTGCTCCTGAGCGTGTTCAGCAATGGCGCACCGGGCGCTTCGACACCCCAATTCCCACCCGCCCCATTCACCGAGTTGGTGAACACATTGCCCTTGCTGGCGATCAATCGGATCGATCCACCGTTGTTGGTGATGCTGCTGCCCCTTAGGCCAATGGCTTGGTTGTTGCTGCCTTTGGCTTCGCCGGTGATGGCGATGTCGCCGCTGGTGTTGGTCAGGGAAACATTGGCATCCAAGCCCACGGCCTGGCCATTGTTGGACGTGCCATTGATGGTGATGCCGGTACCAGAGCTCATGGCGCCGGTGAAGCTGTAAAAACCATTGCCTGTGGCGCTGTCGCTGGTGCCCGACAAGGCGAGCGACCCGCTGGCGATGAATTGTCCGCCTGCACCGTAATAGCCCAGCACATGGCCGGTGCTACCGGCTGCTGTGGCGGTCATGGTGATGTTGTTGGCACTGACCCTGGCGCTGGAGTAAACGCCCGATGCGGGGGCAGCACCCGTGCCGCTGCTGCTGGTCGTGCCCGACAGCGTGACGTCGCCATTCGAAGCGCTCACGTTGCTCGACAGGTTCAGACCGTGGCCGCTGGCGGTATTGCCCGATAGACTGATGTTGCCAGTGCCACCCGCTGTGATGCCGCTCACGCCGTTGAAGCTGCCCGCGTTGAGTGTGCCATTGGTGGTGCTGATGTGGATGTTGCCATTGGCCGTGGTGCGCGCCGAGACAATGATGTTGTTGGCCTCGGTCAAAAACTGATCACCCGCAGAGTCCAAAGCCACAGAACCTACCGATGTCTCAATGTGCTTGTTGGCCGCACCAATATTTTCACCCGCGGTCATTAAAAGGCTGGTCGCCGCCACTGACCCGGTCGACTGGGTAATCGCTCCAGCAACATTTAAATTGATGGTGCTGCCTGTATGGGTCAGGTTGACGTTGGCACCCAGATCGAAGTCGCTGCCTGCACCCGTGATGGTGGCTGAGAGATTACCGGAGCCGCTGACCGCATTAGCCAAAACCGTATCGACGTTGCGAACAAAACGCAAGGTGCTGCTATTGCTGAGCGACACAGCCCCAACGCCCAAAGAACCGGTGCCACCACCGCTGCCAATTTGCAAAGTGCCGCCACTCACTGTTGTGGTGCCGGAATAACTGTTATTGCCTGACAGTATTTGGGACCCGTTACCCACTTTGCTGAAGTTTCCTGTTCCGCTGACCACGCCTGAATAGGTGGTGCTGGCGTTGTTCGCCCCTGCGCTGATGCTGTTAGCGCCAGCAGCCAAATCGTCAGCCCCTTGCAAAGCGCCAATGTTGTAGGTATTGGTACCGACTGCGGTGAAGGTGACCTGCTGTGCACCCGAAGTGCCTGTATCCAAGGTGCTGTTTTGCAAGGCATTGACATGCCCCAACGCCAAGCCGCCGCCGCTCACCAGGGTGGTGCCTGTGAAGGTGTTGGCTGCAGTCAGCGTGGTGGTTCCGCCACCCGATTGCGTCAAACCGCCCGATCCGCTGATGGCATTTGCCACCGTCATGTCGTTGCTGCGGTTGAAGGTCAACGTGGCGTTATTTGTGACCGCGCCGGTGCCCAATGTGCCCGAGGTGCCCGCGTTACCGATTTGCAAATTGCCACCCGTGATGGTGGTGGTACCTGTGTAGGTGTTGGATGCTGTCAACGTGGTGGTTCCGCCACCCGATTGCGTCAAACCGCCCGAGCCGCTGATGGCATTTGCCACCGTCATGTCGTTGCTGCGGTTGAAGGTCAACATGGCGTTGTTGGTGACCGCGCCGGTGCCCAATGTGCCTGTGGTACCTGCGTTACCGATTTGCAAATTGCCGCCCGAGATGGTGGTGGTGCCTGTGTAGGTGTTGACGCCGCTTAAGGTTTGCGTGCCGGTTCCATTTTTGACGAGACTCAGAACTCCCGATGATTGAGTTAGCGTTCCAGAAAAGACCCCACCACCATTGCCGCCACCGATATTGAGTGTGCTGTTGCCGCTTACCCCCAAATTTTGCAAGTTGAGATTTCCAGAGCCGGTCAAAGCGTTGATGTGAAGGGTTGCGCCGCCATTCAGACGAACAGTTCCGTTATTGATCAAATTGTTGTTGACCGACAAAGCCTTGTCTGAATTCAACTGCAAAACGGTACCTGTATTGACGGTGTAATTTCCCGTCCAAGTGTTTTGAAAGGGTGATGCCATGATGCTTCGCCCGCTGACAGCAGTGATGTGGCCAGTTCCCGTGATCAATCCATCCAGTGATGTTCGATCACCTGTTTCGTCTGAAAAAATGATGTTTTTATTGAGCGCCAACGCACCACCGAACGCGGTCCAACCTGATCCGCCTGCGCTGCCCACCACGCCGCCCAAGGTGGCGGTTCCAGTGCCATTGCTGGTGACCGTGACCGTCCTGGTGAGCTTGCCTGAATCCTGAGACGCATCCTTGCCTTTTTCCAAGAGCAAAGACACGTTGCTGCTGCCGGTATTCACATCACCCAAGGTGATTGCGCCAGCGCCCGCTGTGCGGTCGTACCGTCCATTGCCGTTGCCCAGCAACAAAGTGCCTTGGCTGATCGTGATGCCGCCAGCAAAAGTGTTGGTGCCCCCACTCATCGCCGAGAGCTTGGTCTGACCTGCACCCGTTTTCAGCAACGCGCCGGATTCGATGATGCCACTCAACTCTCCGTTGGTGGCCGTATTGACGGTGATGAGTCCGCCCGATCCAGCAGCGAGCCCTCCTGCACCTGTCACCTTGCCGGTCAGTGCATTGAGATTGATATTCAGGTCACTGGAGGTGGTCTTGATGCTGCTGCTCAGCAGCACATCTCGATGCGCCGTCAGCGTCAAGCTTGCCATGGCGCCTGAGGCCTTCACAATGTCCGCATTGACGCTGATATCGCCTGCACTGGCCCCGCCTGCCCCCGTTTGAATACTCACGCTGGTGCCTGCGTTGAGGTTGGCCACAATGTCAGACGCCAGGATGACAGAGTCGGCCACGCTGGTGTAGTTGCTGCTGTAAGCGGTACCGCTGGGAAGGCTGGACGCAATCGTGATGTTGTACGGATCCAGCAACCACTCGGCCGCTTTCACTGAAACACCATCGGTGGCCAAATAACCGCCCGAGGTTTCCACAAAGCCACCTTTGGATTCCAGCTGCGCTCCACTCACATCGCCCACCGCCGCCAACACGTTCGTATCCTTGTCGCGGCCAATGTAGATGTCGCCACCGGCTGTACCGTTGGTGCTGTTGGCCTTGATCTGGCCATCCACCCGGATGCGCCCACCGTCGGCCAGCACATGCACTTGACCGCCCTGCCCGCCCGTCGTGTCGATGCTGCCGCTTTGCAGCACTGTGGCCATGGCCTGGTTCAGCGCTGCCGCCTGCAGGTACACCTGTCCGCCTTCAGTCACGATGGTGCCGCCCTTTTGGTTGGCCACTGCCGCGTTGATGCTCGCCGGGGTCAACTCCAGTCGGATGCGGCCGCTGGAACCCATGGGCATCGCCACTGCCCTGGCGGGCAAGGTCACCGCATCGGCTGCGGCCATGTAAACGTTGCCTTGCGGGGCCACGATCTGCCCTTCGTTGCTCACGCTGGCACCCAACAGGGCCACATAGCCCCCCGGTGCGGCCTGAATCAGGCCCCGGTTGACGATGGCACCCGTCGCACCATCGCGGGTGTAGCGCTCGTTGCCCGCCATGAAGTCGGCATCCGAGATGTTGAGGGTGCTGGCCGTGAATGCAGCCGCGCTCACGCTGCCGTCTTGGCCAAACACCATGCCGTTGGGGTTGACCAAGATCACTTTGCCGTTGGCTTGCAATTGACCAAAGATTTGACTGGGGGCGGTGCCCCCCACGCGATTGAGCAAGACCGCCTGGGCCGAAGGCTGCACCACATTCACTTTGGCGGCTGCGCCAATGTCAAAGCTTTGCCAGTTCACGGCGGCGCGGTCGCTCGATTGGGTGATCTGCAGTTGTTGGGCGCTTTGGCTGAACTGCACCGCGCCTTGCGCCACTTGGCCGCCCTTGGGCAAGGCATTGATGGCGGGCTGCGACCAGGCGAGAGCAACCCAAACGAAGCTGGCGGTGAGCAAGCCCATGAAGCGGCTCATGCTGCGGGCCAAGCCAGGGGGCTCAGCTCCTGGGCTGGCCGCGC
>JBIKRC010000285.1:0-3447 GCA_044349375.1 Limnohabitans sp. | reverse complement strand
TCATCAAGGGGTTGAGCGCCGTCATCGGCTCCTGAAAAATCATGGCGATCTCGTCACCCCGAATGCGCTGCATTTCAGAAGGCGTTTGCTGCAGCAAGTCCTGGCCTTGCCACAGCACCTGGCCCGAAAGCTGCGCCGATTCCAGCAAACGCAGCACCGACAGCGCCGTGACCGACTTGCCCGAGCCCGACTCCCCCACCAAGGCCACGCGCTCACCCGCCTGGATGCTCAGGTTTACGCCATGCACCACAGCCTGGCCGCCAAAGGCGATGCGCAGGTCTTTGAGTTCCAGCAAAGCTTGGGGCGTGCTCATGCGTCCACCTTTCGTGGATCGAGCGCATCGCGCAAGGCATCGCCCATGAAGGTGAGCAGCAGCAAGGTCACCACCAGCACCACAAAGGTGGACAGAGAGATCCACCAAGCGTCGATGTTGTTTTTACCCTGGGCCAGCAATTCACCCAAAGACGGCGTGCCCGGTGGCACACCCAGGCCCAGAAAATCGAGCGAGGTCAAAGCCAAAATCGCCCCACTCATGCGAAACGGCAAGAAAGTCACCACCGGGGTCATGCTGTTGGGCAGCACATGCCGCCACATGATCTGCCAATGGCCCAAGCCCAGCGCCCGGGCCGATTTGACGTAATCCAGTTGGCGGTTGCGCAAAAACTCGGCCCGCACATAGTCGGACAAACCCATCCAGCCAAACAGGCTGAGCAGCAACAGCAGCAGCCCCACACTGGGCTCGAACACGGCAGAAAAAATGATCAACAAATAGAGCTCAGGCATGGCGCTCCAGACTTCGATGAAGCGCTGAAAAACCAAATCGGTCTTCCCCACAAAAAACCCTTGTACCGCGCCGGTCAACACGCCCAGCAAAACGCCAAACAGCGTCAGCGCCATGGCAAACAGCACCGACACCCGAAAGCCATAGAGCAAGCGCGCCACGACATCACGCCCCCGGTCATCGGTGCCCAGCCAGTTGCGGGCCGTGGGCGGCGCGGGGTTGGGCAAGGGCGCAAAGTAGTCGAGCGTGCTGTGGTGATAAGGGTTGGGCGCTTGCAAGGCCCAGTTGCTGCCCTTATGCAGTTGCTGCTGGATGAAGGGATCCAGGTAATCTGCCGGGGTCTCGAAATCACCCCCAAATACCATTTCAGGCAAGGTCTGCACCACCGGGAAATACCACTGACCCTCAAACCGCACCACCAAGGGTTTGTCGTTGGACAAGAACTCGGCCCCCAAGCTCAGAATGAACAGGGTCACAAAAATGATCAGGCTGCCAAAACCGAGGCGGTTGCGCCTGAAGCGCTGCCACGCCCGCGCCGAGGGCGAGGTCTGATGCGGCAAGGCGGTGGTGTTCGCTGGGGTCATTTGTCAAACTTCACACGCGAGTCCACCCACAGGTAGCACAGGTCACTGATCAGCTTGGTCACCAAGCCAATCAGGGTGAACAAATACAATGTGCCCAACACCACCGGGTAGTCACGCCGAATCACCGCCTCGTAACTCAGCAAGCCCAGCCCATCGAGCGAGAACAGGGTTTCGATCAACAAAGACCCGGTGAAAAATGCACCGATGAATGCCGCCGGGAACCCCGTCACCAGCGGGATCAACGCGTTGCGCATGACATGGCGGTACAACACCCGGTTTTCGCTGAGGCCCTTGGCGCGGGCCGTCAAGACATACTGTTTGCGGATTTCTTCCAAAAAAGCGTTTTTGGTCAGCATGGTGATCACCGCAAACGAGCCCAAAACACTGGCCGTGACGGGCAAAGCGATGTGCCACAAATAATCGACCACTTTGGCCCCCCAGCTGAGCTGCTCCCAATTGGACGACGTCAAACCGCGCAGCGGAAACCACTGCAGCTGCCCGCCAAATATCACCAGCAGGGCCACACCCAGCACAAAGCCCGGAATGGCGTAACCCACCAGCACCAGCAAACTGGTGAGCGTGTCAAAACGCGTGCCCGCCCGCACCGCCTTGGCGATGCCCAAAGGCACCGACACCAGATAACTCAGGAAAAACGTCCACAAGCCCAGGCTGATGGACACTGGCAGCTTTTCCTTGATCAGGCTCCAGACGTCTTTGGGGTAGAAAAAGCTTTTGCCCAAGTCGAACTGCGCAAACTGTTTGAGCATCATCCAGAAACGCTCGGTGGGTGGCTTGTCAAAACCGTAGAGCGTTTTGATTTCGGCAATGCGGGCCGCATCCACGCCCTGCCTGCCCCGGTAACCGCTGCCTGCAGCAGCCGCGCCCTCCCCGCCTGTGTCGCGCCCTTGCAGCTGGGACACCATTTGCTCAACGGGCCCACCCGGCACAAACTGGATCACCGCAAAGGTCAACAACAACACCCCGAACAAAGTCGGGACCATCAGCAGCAAGCGTTTGAAAATGTAGGCCAGCATCGGTCAGGGGGCCTTGGGGGCAGGTTGTGTAGTTTGGGCCGCTGGTGCGACCGAGGCATGGGGCGACCACCACACGGAGGTGACCAGTTTTTCTGGCTGGTAAAAGCGGGGCAAGTCGGCGGGTCGCGCAAACGCCTTGGCCCGCCAGGACACCCGGTGCACAGCCCCATACCAATGCGGCACCACATAGTGGCCATGGCGCAGCACCCTGTCCAGCGCACGCAGGCTGGTCACCAGTTCTGGCCTGGACGTGGCGCTCACCACCTTGTCCAGCAGCGAGTCCACAGCCGAGTCTTTCAAGCCGATCACATTGCCCGAGCCCTCCACGTCGGCCGATCGGCTGCCGTAGCGCTCGAGCAACTCGGTGCCGGGCGCTTCGCTGCCCACGGTGCGGTTGCTGACGATGTCAAAGTCGAACACGTCCATGCGTTTTTGGAGCAGCGCAAAATCGATGACCTTGTACTGAACTTGGATGCCCAGTTTTTCAAGATTCTTGGCAAAGGGCGTGACCACACGCCCCATGGAACCCGAGCTGTCCAAAAATTCAATGCTCAAGGCTTGGCCCTTGGCGTTTCGCAAAGCGCCATCGCGGTAGGTCCATCCGGCGTCTTTCAGCAAATCACGGGCCTGGCGCAAATGGTCGCGCAAGGTGTGGCCGGAAGTCGGGTCCAGCGCGGTCTGGGGCGGTTGCGGCACATCTTGGTCAAACACGGCGGCGGGTAAATTGGCCCGCAAAGGCGTGAGCAAAGCCAACTCATCGGGGCCAGGACGGCCCTTGGCTTCAAAATCGCTGGCCACAAAATAACCGCGCACCCGGCTGTAAGCGTTATAAAACAGTTGGCGGTTCAGCCATTCAAAATCCATGGCCAGCGCAATGGCCTGGCGCACGCGCAAGTCCTGGAATTTGTCTCGGCGCGTGTTGAACAAAAAACCCTGAAAGTCACCCGCGTTGCCATGAGGCAATTCGGCCTTGATCAGCTCACCACGCTCAAACGCCCGCCCGGTGAAAGCTCTGGCCCACTCCCGCGCAATGAAAGATTGCATGTAA
>JBIKRC010000284.1:0-3456 GCA_044349375.1 Limnohabitans sp. | reverse complement strand
TGTCGGGTGCATCGGCGGGCAACGGCACATCTCAGCACTTAGCACAAGAGCTGCTGGCGTTCAAAGGCGAAGTCAAATTCACCCATGTGCCCTACAAAGGCAGCGCACCTGCCATCCAAGATGTGATGAGCGGGCAGGTCGACTTCATGTTCGACACCACCGTGGTGGCGGGCGCCCACATCCAGAGCGGCAAACTGCGTGCCTTGGCGGTGACTTCTGGCAAGCGCTTGACCGACACCTTGACCGAAGTGCCGACAGTGAGCGAGTCGGGCTGGCCTGGAACTGCCGGTTTTGAAGTGGTGTCCTGGCAAGCCTTGTTTGCGCCAGCCGGCACGCCCAAGCCGATCGTGGACAAACTGCATGCCGAAATTTTGAAGATCATTCAGAGCCCTGAAATGCAAGAGCGCATCAAAGGGCTGGGCATGCAACCTTCGGTGCTGACCCCAGAGCAGGTTCAGGCTTTCCAGAAAGCTGAAATCGAAAAATGGGCCCAAGTGATCAAAGCTGCCAACATCAAACTCGACTAAGGTTCAACCATGTTCAAAATTCTCTTTTCGGCCTTGGCCGCTGTGACCTTCTGTGGTTCAGCACAGGCCCAAACACCGGTGGTCTATCCCAGTAAACCGATCAAGATTGTGGTGCCCTTCCCTGCAGGTGGCACCTCTGACGTGTTGGCCCGCATACTCGGCCAGAAAATGACCGAGAGCTGGGGCCAGCCTGTGGTCATTGAGAACAAGCCCGGCTCCAGCGGCAACCTGGGTGCCGATCTGGTGGCCAAGGCAGCGCCTGATGGCTACACCTTCGTCTTGATGGACGTGGGCAATCTGGTGATCAGCCCCGCTTTGTTCAAATTGCCCTTCAATGTGGCCAATGACTTTGCACCGGTGGCGATGGTGGCTTACTCGCCGCACCTGTTGGCCGTCAGCACCAAGGTGCCCGCCAACACCCCAGCCGAGCTGGTGGCCTATGCCAAAGCCCAAAAGGGCAAGCTCAATTACGCGGTGGCCGCGGGCATGGGCAGCGCCTCGCATTTGGCGGGCGTCATGTATGCCCAGCGCAACGGCATCGAGTGGGGTTATGTGCCTTACAAAGGGGGCGCACAAGCCATCACCGATTTGATCGGTGGCCAGGTGGATGTGATGTTCAATGGCATGGTGGCCACATACCCGCATGTGAAGGCGGGCAAGATCAAATTGATCGCCATTTCAGGGGTGAAGCGCAATGCGCAAATGCCCGATACGCCCACGGTGGCCGAAAGCCTGCCTGGCTTTTTGACCGGCAGTTTTCAGGGCCTGCTGGCCCCTGCGGGCACCCCCAAAGCCATCATCGACAAAATGCATGCCGAGGTGCAGCGCATTGCGGCCATCCCTGATGTGCGCGAGCGTTTGACCACGCTGGGTGCGGAACCATCCGGCATGAGCCCCGCTGAGTTTGGCAACTGGCTCAAAGCCGAGATCCCGGCCATGGCCAAGATCGTGAAAGATGAAAAGATCACTGTGGAGTGATCACAACCGTTGGCACCAGTTAACACGAAGGAGCCCTTGAGTTTGATATTCCCCATGACAGGTCTTCTGACCTGTTGTGGCGTTCCCCAGTTTTTGGGTATGGGCTTTAACTGCAGCTGACGCTGCCGCAACCCGACATGGTCACGGTTTTGATGGCCGAGGGGTCGGCCAGGGTTTCGCTCTCGCTGTCAAAACCCACCGATTTCAGGTGCGCGGCCAGGCCCGCATCCATGCTGTTGGCGTGCCCTGGAAACCACTCGGCCAGCGCTTCGGCCATGCGGGTGATGATGGTGGTGTCACTGTCCAGGTAGTGCGCTTCGACCACGCGCATGGTCTCCAAAATCGTGGCGTGGTGCTCGGCGTGGCAGTTGTCGGCCGAAAAACCGGTGGCCAGCATCCAGCGCTCTTCTTGCGCAAAGTGCTCGACCGTGTGGTCTAGAAATTTTTTGTAGACCGGCAGTTGCGCTTCTTCGGGGGTGGCCAATATCTCGTTGATCATGTCCACGAATTCCTGGTGCGTCTCGTCCATGCGCGCGTCGCCCGTGTGAAGTGAATCGGTCCAAGCCATGACTGAAGGCATCTGGGTGTGGGCGGCAGAGGAGGTGGCGGCGGTGGTGGACATGGCGAAGTCTCGATCAAGGGACAAAACACAAACAGCCCACATTATCTCGCCAAGCCAAGGGCGTCAGTGCATTGGGGGCATCGTTGCTTGGGGCTGAGCCGGTTCGACCCGGTAGGCCACAGGCCTTGTCAAAGCCGCTATCGTGTTGACCTGCGTCAAATTTCCAAATAAATCCATGGATTCCGTTACACAAGTTCTTTTGGGCGCCTCGATTGGCGTGGCCGTCATGGGGCGGCGCACCGCGCTGTGGAAGTCAGCCCTGTGGGGCGGCGTGGCAGGTTTGCTGCCCGACCTGGACGTGTTGCTCGACCACGGCGACCCGATCCTGAACATGATCCGGCACCGCGCCGAGAGCCATGCATTGCTTTTGCTCACGCTCTTTGCATTCCCGATGGCGTGGGGGGTGAGTCGTGTGCACCGTCAGCCGCAGCTTTATGGCCGTTGGTGGTGGGCGCTCATGCTGGCGCTGGTCACGCACCCTTTGCTGGACCTGATGACGATTTATGGCACACAGGTGTTTCAGCCGTTCACCGACGAGGCCTATGGCCTGGGCAGCATGTTCATCATCGACCCGGTGTATTCGCTGCCATTGCTGGCGGGTGTGGTGGCGGCGCTGCGCGTCAAAACAGTGGGCCGAGCTTTGCGCATCAATGGCTGGGCGCTGGCTTTCAGCACGGCTTACTTGGCTTGGAGCGCGCTGGCGCAGGGCTGGGTCACGCAGCACGCTCGCCAGTCGCTTCAGGCGCAGGGCTTGCCCAGCCAGCAGTTGATGGTGACCCCCGCGCCCTTGAGCACCTTGGTGTGGCGCGTGGTGGCGCTCGATGGCGAGCGCTTCCACGAAGGCTTTTATGCGCTGATGGACGGCGGGCGGGACATTCGCTTTGTGACGCACGAGCGCGGCGGGGCGCTGGCTGTGCAAAACGCCTATCACCCCCAGTTGCAACGCCTGGCACGTTTCACTGATGGGTTTTTCAAGGTCGCTGACCAAAACGGCAAGTTGTTGGTCACCGACTTGCGCATGGGGCAAGAGCCCGCCTACGTGTTTTCATTTGACATTGGCCCGCCACTGCAATCTGGCCAAGCTCACCCGGTGGCGCAACAGCAAAGCCGCCGCATGGACGTGGGGGCTGGTTTGAAATGGCTGGGGCTGCGGGTCTTGGGGCGCGATGTGCCGCCGCCAGGTTAAGACTGCGGGCTGGGCAGTTGGTAAAGATGGGGGGTGACGAGCCTTGACCCCGGCACTGGATTCACAGTTAGGGCTGCTTGGTTCCCCACCTGACCCGGTTGGCCGCTTCACCATGCGGGAAGGCCCGTCGAGAACGATTGTAG
>JBIKRC010000283.1:0-3465 GCA_044349375.1 Limnohabitans sp. | reverse complement strand
ACCCAAAGTCCGAACCAAGTCCCATGGCCATCGTAGGTGCAATCCTCGCCCAAGGGGCTATACGAATCCTCAGGCGGGAGGAAAGATTACGCGTCAATGCTCATGCTGCGAAACCAGCTGAAAAAAGCTTGTTGAGGGAAGAAATTTGCACAAAAAGCCCCCACATCCAGCCGGAATCATAAAAACAGTTGTTTATTACAGTAATACTGTTACAATTGCGTCAAGACAAACAACTTGACGGCCATGAGCGAAAAAACCTTCACCCTTGACGAGCTGTGCACGCTCACCGACCTGACAAAAAGGACGGTGCGTTACTACATGCAGTTGGGCTTGGTCGAGCGCCCCATTGGCGAGACTCGCGCCGCCCACTACACCAGCCGCCACCTCGACCAGTTGCTGCGCGTCAAGCAGTTCACTGAAGCTGGCGTGTCCCTCGAACGGATCCGCGAAGTGATGGCGGGCGGCGATACCCCAGTTCCGACACGGCAGCGTCGGCCAGGCTCCATTGAGGTGCGAAGCCACCTCTTTGTAGCCCCAGGCCTCGAGATCCAAATTTCACCAGAGGAAGCAGGTATGACACCAGAACAAGTACGCGCCTTTGTCCGCGAGGTCATGCAGGCAGCCGAGAGGGTGATGAGAAAAGATAACGATGGGGTTTGAGAGGGTCGAAGTCATGTGACGCAGAGCGGGACAAGCCTTGTAGATGCAAAACCACTTTGGTTCAGAGGTGAAGGCAAATGCCGCTTCTTGGCTTGTACTGAAGCCGATGGATATGAAAGAAGCAAAGAAGAATGCTCCAAATGTTCATATGGATCCTGAAGCACTTACTAGTCTTAAAGGCCGTGGGGACGGGTATCTACGTGACCGCACTTCGAACCGAGCTCGTCGAATTCAAGTCAAACCTCTAAGTTCGGATTCGTGACTTTGCCACTTGAGATCGCGAAGATCCAAAGTTTTTTTATATGAAACACTTTTTGGGTCGAATCGATCTCAACAACGAAATTTCGTTCAGCTTGGTTCAAAGCCTGTTTTGCCGAAAACAGAAAATTTACGCCTCTGAACCAAGTCCGAAAAAGTCATGAGGTTTTGAGACAAACGGGGTTTGAGACGCCTTTCCTAGGCCGCTGACGTAGGTCGCAGTCAGGAGCCCAAAGCAAAAAGCCCCGCGTGGTGCGGGGCCTGAGGCTGCCTCAAGGCCTGCTGAGCAGGTTTGAGGTCTTTGTACTGGCGGAGGAGGAGGGATTCGAACCCTCGGTAGTGTTGCCACTACGCCTGATTTCGAGTCAGGTACATTCGACCACTCTGCCACCCCTCCGGATTCGGTTTCATTTGTCGAAGCATAGATTCTATCAGGCTGAAAGCGTCTCCAAGCCGCCCATGTAAGGACGCAGCACTTCAGGCACCGTGACCGAACCATCAGCATTTTGGTAGTTCTCCAGCACCGCCACCAGCGCACGGCCCACGGCCAAGCCGGAGCCATTCAAGGTGTGGACCAGCTCGTTTTTGCCTTGCGCGTTTTTGAAGCGCGCCTGCAAACGACGTGCCTGAAAGGCCTCGCAGTTGGACACCGAGCTGATCTCGCGGTAGGTGTTTTGCGCGGGCACCCAGACTTCCAGGTCATAGGTCTTGCTCGCGCCAAAACCCATGTCACCCGTGCACAGGCTCATCACGCGGTAGGGCAAGCCCAGCTTTTGCAAAATGGCTTCGGCGTGGCCCGTCATGGCTTCCAGCGCTTCATAGCTGTGCTCAGGGTGCACGATCTGCACCATCTCGACTTTGTCGAACTGGTGCTGCCGAATCAAGCCGCGCACATCGCGCCCGCCGCTGCCCGCCTCGGACCGAAAGCACGGGGTGTGTGCCGTGAGCATGATCGGCAAATCGCTCTCGGCCAACACTTCGTCGCGCACGACGTTGGTGAGCGTCACCTCCGAGGTGGGGATCAGGTACAGGGCCTGGCTTTCTTCGCCCTCTTGGCCGCCTTTGTTGGCAGCAAACAAATCGGCTTCGAACTTGGGCAACTGGCCCGTGCCGCGCAGGGTGTCGGCGTTCACGATGTAGGGCGTGTAGCACTCGGTGTAGCCGTGCTCTTGCGTCTGCACATCCAACATGAACTGCGCCAGCGCACGGTGCAAACGCGCCACCGGGCCGCGCATGAAGGTGAAACGCGAGCCGGTCAGCTTGGTGCCGGTCTCAAAGTCCAGGCCCAGCTTTTCGCCGATGTCCACATGGTCCTTGAGTTCAAAGTCAAAACTGCGCACGGTGCCCCAGCGGCGCACCTCCACGTTACCTTCTTCACCGGCGCCCACCGGCACGCTCTCGTGCGTCAAATTGGGCACGGCCAGCAACAAGTCTTGCAGTTCGGCCTGAAGCACTTCCAAGCGCTGGGCCGAAGCGTCCAACTCATCCTTGATCGCGCCCACTTGCGCCATCACGGCATCAGCCTCAGCGTGCTGGCCTTTGCCCTTGAGCATGCCAATTTGCTTGGACAGGCTGTTGCGCTGGCTTTGCAGCTCTTCAGTGCGGGTTTGCAGTGTTTTGCGCTCGCCTTCCAAAGCGCGGAAGGCATCCACATTCAGGAAGAGCTGGGGATTTTTACGGGTCTGTAAACGCGCAACCACGGCGTCCAGATCTTTGCGGAGTAGAACAATATCAAGCATGGGGCAATTGTAGTGAGCCGGGTTCTGGATTTTCTAAAGGGTCCATCTTCAAGCCCTTGGGCAGCGGAAACTTGATGGTTTCCTGAATGCCGTCCAAGGTGCGCACAGACACCGCGCCCATGGCACGCAGGCGCTGAATGACGTCTTGCACCAGAACATCCGGGGCCGAGGCACCGGCCGTGAGGCCCACTTTTTGGGTGCCCGCAAACCAGGCCTCTTGCAGGTCGGCCGCGCTGTCCACCATGTAAGCGGGGGTGCCCAAGCGGTCGGCCAGCTCCCGCAGGCGGTTGCTGTTGGAACTGGTGGGGCTGCCCACCACGATCACCACGTCCACCATCGGACTCATGAGCTTGACGGCGTCCTGCCGGTTTTGGGTGGCGTAGCAAATGTCTTGCTGCTTGGGCTCGCGCACCTGCGGAAAGCGCGCCCTGACGGCGGCCACGATCTCGGCCGCATCGTCCACGCTCAAGGTGGTTTGTGTCACCACCGCCAGCAACTCGGTCTGCGCAGGTTGCACATGCGCCACGTCTTCCACGTCTTCCACCAAATGGATGCCGCTGTCGAGCTGGCCCATGGTGCCCTCCACCTCGGGGTGGCCCTTGTGGCCAATCATGATGAACTCGTAGCCTTCTTTGTGCAGCTTGGCCAGCTCCACATGCACCTTGCTCACCAAGGGGCAGGTGGCGTCAAAAATCCTGAATCCGCGCTCTACCGCTTCATCCTGGATCGCCCGGCTCACCCCATGGGCGCTGAAAATCAGCGTGGCACCGGGCGGCACATCGGACAACTCTTCGATGAAGATCGCGCC
>JBIKRC010000393.1:0-3466 GCA_044349375.1 Limnohabitans sp. | reverse complement strand
AACTTGACTTGTAGCCAATTGTTGGAAGGTGTCGGTCGTGGTGGGCAAGACGACGAGGTTGATCTCAGGTTTGCCTGATTCTTTGAGCTTTTTGTTCGCTTCGATTGCGAGGTTGTGTATCGTCGTGCCGTTGGGCACGGCGATTTTCTTGCCGCCCAAGTCCTCCAAGCCGGCCCCGGGGCTGTTGTCGTTACGGCGCACAACAATCTGCTGGCCGGTACGCGAGAACGGCACCATATCTATGATTTCTAGGCGCTCTGGCCTTATGAATAGCTCTTGCATGAGCGCATCGCACTGCTGTGCCTGCAGAGCAGGGACCAAGCCGGGAAACTTGAGTTGTATCCAGTTGACCTTCAGGCCCATTCGGGCTGCGATCTCCACGCCCAGTTCTACCTCGAAGCCGATCGGCTGCTGTTTTTCGTCGAAGTAGGCCCGTGGCGGGTTGTCGATGGTGGCGCAGTAGTTAATCGTACCTTTGGCGGCCAGGGCAGCGGGTGCAGGGACTCGCGGGGTCTGCGCCTGCGCGGGCGTCGCGGCCCACAAAGCGCATGCGGCCATTCCGACGGCAGCAACATAACGACGCAGGAACTGGGGTGTTCTTGAGGTGCTCATGACTGGATACTCCTTTAAAAGGTGGAACAGAGGGGACGGGAATCAAAAGAAAATCAATCCATGAAGGCGCCACCGTTGACGGCGATCGACTCCCCGGTCACAAAACCGGCATCGTTGGACAAAAGAAAAGCAACGACCCGCGCCACATCCTGTGGCTGCTCAAGGCGACCCATGGGTGTGTCGGCGATCCACTGGCGCTTTACGCTTTCGGGGTCCGTGCCGCGAAGGCTCGACTCCCATTCAAGCTCGCGCACCTGCATAGAGGTGGCTACAAAACCGGGACATACCGCGTTCACCCTAATTCCTAACGGCGCAAGCTCGAAAGCCATCGCTTGCGTGAGCCCGATTGCGCCAAACTTGCTGGCGACATAGTCTGCAAGAAAGGGTGCTCGCCCCTGTTTTCCAGCCATTGAGGCAATGTTCACGATACAGCCGGAGTGACGCTTGGCCATAACGCGTGCAGCTGCCTGCCCTGAGAAGAACAGTCCTTTCAGGTTGACGTCCAAAGTGAAGTCATACTGTTTTTCATCGATGTCTAGGAACCGCGCCATTCTGGAGACACCAGCATTCGAGACCCATGCTTCAATCGGGCCGATATCCGATTCGATAGACGTGACCACCTCTTGGCAGGTCGATGCCAGTGTCACATCCAGCTTGCGTGCATGCGCACCAGGCAATCCTGACGCGACAGTCTTGGCGCCAGCTTCGTCCATGTCAGTCACCACGACCGTATAGCCCCGACTCGCCAGTTCGGTGCAGATGGCAGCACCAATTCCTGAGGCACCCCCTGTTACCACCACGATAGATGTCATTCGTTTTCTCCAGTAGTGGCCAGCTGTATTGATTCATGCTGGACCGGGTGGCTTTGGGAACCTGTTGTTGTCCACCATTGCTGAAAGTCCCGCAGATCGTTAAGGCGCTGATCACCTTGCGCCAGTTCATCCTCTCCAACGATCAGCACCCTTAGGCCTGCCGCCCGCGCTGATCGCGCACCGCTAACGCTGTCTTCCACGGCCCATGCCTCCCGAGCTGGTACCGCCATTGCGGCCAGCGCCCGCAAATAGGGTTCCGCCGCTGGTTTTGGTTGCCCCACATCGTCCAGTGAGACAACGACCTGAAACAAGTCGAGGACACCGATCGTCCTTAAATTTGCCAGCACGATCGGCCGCTCTGAATTAGAAACGGCCGCCAAAGAGACTCCCAAGCTCGACAGGTGCTCGAGGGCCTGACGTGCGCCGGGCAATACACGTACTTCACTTGAATGCTCAAGGTAATACCGGGTAACAGCGCGCCTGAACTCGCCCTCGGGGTTATCTGTTTGTTTTTCGAATTTGCGTGCGAAACGGGGCGCAAGTAAGCGCCAGACATCTCCGATCGCCACCCCGACAAAAGGGGTGTCGCCATAGTCCGTGATGTCAACGCTGTGTGCATCGCAGACAGACTGGAGCGCACGCAGGTGCAAAGGCTCGCTGTCGACCAAGGTGCCGTCAACGTCCCAAGCCATGGCGCGCGTGCGGTTCATTGCCTGGCTCCCATCGTTTGGAACAAGGGTTTAAGAACGCCATAAAGTGCATGGTAGTCCCCATACGCTTGGTCATAAACGCTTCGATTTCTGGGGTCTGGCTCAACGGGTGTGCCCATGGAAACAAAAGCCTGCGCACCCTGCCAGTTTGTGCTTAGACCACAGCCAAGCGCCGCCACCCATGCGGCCCCAAGACAGGAACCAGGGTGGCCAGACAAGGGTTGGACAGGGCGGTCTAGGACGTCGGCAATGATCTGTAGCCACACTGCGCTGGCTGAGCCGCCGTCGGAGGCCATGACGCGTGTTGCGGGCATACCGATGTCTGCAAAGACCTCCATGTGGTGGCGAATACCGAAGGCAACCCCTTCAAGCATGCTGCGCCACATGTGCCCAGGGCTGTGGTGGAGGCCAAGCCCGGTAAATGTGCCCCGCGCCAGTGGGTCGTGAATGGGCGTTTTTTCGCCCAGGAAAAACGGCAGCGCACGCACACCTTCGCTACCAGCAGGGATCGAGGCGGCCCAATGATCTAGCTTCTGATGAATGGATGCGCCGGGATGGTCCTGCGCTGTACCACCAAACTGTGAAGCAAACCAATTCAGCAAGGATCCGCTACAGGCCATACAGCCATTGGGCATGTAAAGACCCTGCACGGGATGGTAGTCAAGAAACAAGCGCGGGTCGGGTCGTGCCTCTTTCGAGGCCAGCAGGATATCGCAAGCACCACCGAGCTTGATCAGCATGTCGCCTGGGCCTTGTACGCCTGCTGCCCATGCTGATCCAACGTGGTCCGCAAGACCTGCCACTACCGGGGTGCCGGCCTGGAGTCCGGTCGCCCTCGCCGCCTCTGGGGTAACCGCACCGACGATGGCACTGCTGCGCGCAAACGGCGGGACTTGGCCTGATGAAATGTTGCCTGCAGCCACGAGATCCTCGGCAATATGACCTGTCGCAAGATCAACAAACCCCGCCTCAAGAGCCCAGTTTTGCTCGACATTGCGCGACCCTGTGAGACGGAAGTTGATGTAATCGTAACTTCCAAACACCGTGCCAATTCGTTCGAAAATCTGAGGCTCGTGGTGTGCGATCCAACGCAACTTGGCTGCTACCAACTGCTGGTTGATACCATTCCCCGTGCGCTGGGTAAAAGCCGCTTCGTCGAATTCGCGACGCAGCGAATCTACCTCTTGTGCACAGCGGCCATCGCTTTGCTGGATGCTCGGTCGCAGCAGTTCACCATCTGCATCCAGCAACACGACGGCTGGCACCATACCTGAAACTCCAACGGCTTTGACCTCGTCAGGTTGGATGCCGGACTTCTCCAATAGCTCTGCA
>JBIKRC010000281.1:0-3477 GCA_044349375.1 Limnohabitans sp. | reverse complement strand
ACACCTCAGGGCTGATCCACCCCCAAGCGTGCACGGGGCCATATGTCAAAGCGGCCGACAAGGCGCTGGCCAACAAGCCCACCGCCAGGCACGCCCCGGCCACCACCCAGCGCTGCGGCCTGCGGCGCACCACGCCATACGCCAGCAAACAAGGCAGCAGCAAACCGACGGCCACACACAAGGTCTCGGTCAGGGGCAACAAAGGCTGGAGTTCTGCCACGCGCACAGGCCACCAATCCAGCAAGGGTGTGTCCTGCAACCATTCGATCCAGGTGGTCTCAACCCGCTCAAACACATGCCCCAAACCAAACGGGACTGGGGCTGGAAACAGCAAGGCCAAGGGCCACAGGGCCAGCAAGGCCAGGGCGCCACTCGCTTCAGCTTCAAACCAACGGTCCCTGAAACGACCCCAGCGCTCCAGCAGTCCCGCCCAAGCCAGACCCCGGGCCACCAAAGCACCTGCCCAAGCGCCCCCCACGTTGAGCACCCAATCGAGGTTGGAAGGCACCCGCACCGGCAAGAACATCTGCAGCGACTCCATCACCAGCGACAAGGCGGCGGCCACCAAGGCCGCCATGGTGACGGCAGGCCATTGCCGGCGGCTGCGGTGCACGGCCAGCGCCAGCAAAAAGCCCAGGGGGGCATAGCCCAGCACATTGGAAAAAACGTCAAACCCAGTCCAGTATCGTGGCCAAGGCGCGGTCAGAAACGACCAAGACGCCAGGCCCTGAAAGCGCCAGTTGTCAAAAGGGTACAGGCTGGCGTAGCCTATCAGGACCGCATACAGCCAGAACAATGGCCAAGCGGTTGTTTTGCGCCAGATGGGCTTGCGCATAAGCCTTGCTGGTCAGCCTTTAAAAAGGCTTGACCACCACCAAAATGACCGCCAGCAGCATCATCAGCACCGGCGCTTCGTTGAACCAGCGAAACCAGACGTGGTTGCGCTGCGTCTGGCCGTTTTCAAACTGACGCAAGAGCACACCGCAACTGTGGTGGTAACCCAACAAAGCCAGCACGATCAGCAGCTTGGCATGCATCCAACCCTGGCCCGGCCCCAGGCCAATGCCGTAGTAGAGCCAAAGCCACAAGCCCAGCGCCAAGGCTGGAACGGCCAGGATGGTCATGAAGCGGTAGAGCTTTCGTGCCATCAAGAGCAGGCGATCGCGCTCGGCGGCCGAGTCGGCCGGCACCATGGCCAAGTTGACATAGATGCGCGGCAAGTAGAACAGACCCGCAAACCAGCTGGCGATGAAAACGATGTGAAGGGCTTTGATCCAGAGCATGCTTCAAGTGTAGCCAGTGATGCCCGAGCAAGGGCCTGTTTGCAGGGCAAAAAAAACCCCCGGCCAGGGGCCGGGGGTGGGAAGCCTTTTTGCTGTCACACATCAAGGCGCCCGCTCAGGGAGGAAAAGCGGGAGGCAGCAAGCTGCCCGTTGTGGAATTTATCAAATAACAAAACCAATAACAAGCATGTGTTTGTTTTTTATGTTGTTTTTGTCATTTGCGTGTCGGCATGCCGTTCTTAACGCCCACACTGCCACCTGAGCGACTTCCCGCACCCAATGACTTTTGGCATCTGCGGGGACTTCAGGCACAATTTTCAGCATGAACCCAGTCGCCACCTTCCCCGCCAACCGCCCACGCCGCTTGCGCCGTGACGAATTCACCCGCAACCTGGTGCGTGAGCACCGGGTCACAGCGCACGACCTGATCTACCCGGTCTTTGTACTGGACGGGCAAAACCAGCGCCAGCAAGTGGGCTCGATGCCTGGGGTGGAGCGCCTGTCGCTCGACCTGCTGCTGCCCGTGGCCGAAGACTGCGTCAAGCTGGGTATCCCGGTCATGGCGCTGTTCCCGGTGATCGACGCCAGCCTCAAGGACCCGACGGGCAGCGAAGCCATGAACCCCCATGGCTTGGTGCCCCGCGTGGTGCGCGAGCTGAAAAAACGCTTTCCCGAACTGGGCGTGATGACCGATGTGGCACTCGACCCCTTCACCAGCCACGGCCAGGACGGCCTGCTCGACGAAACCGGCTACATCTTGAATGACGAAACCACTGCCGTGCTGGTGCAGCAAGCCCTGACCCAAGCCGAAGCCGGTGTGGACATGGTCGCGCCCAGCGACATGATGGATGGGCGCATCGGCGCGATCCGCCAGGCGCTCGAAGCACGCGGCCTGATCCACACCCGCATCATGGCCTACAGCGCCAAGTACGCCAGCGCCTTCTATGGCCCCTTCCGAGACGCGGTCGGCTCAGCGGGCAACCTGGGCAAGAGCAACAAAAAGGTCTACCAGATGGACCCTGGCAACAGCGACGAAGCCCTGCGCGAAGTCGCCATGGACCTGGCTGAAGGGGCCGACATGGTGATGGTCAAGCCCGGCATGCCTTACTTGGACATCGTGCGCCGTGTCAAAGACGAGTTCAAGGTGCCGACCTTTGCTTATCAAGTGTCAGGCGAGTACGCCATGCTCAAGGCAGCCGCGCAAAACGGCTGGTTGGACCATGACCTGGTGATGATGGAAAGCCTGCTGGCCTTCAAGCGTGCAGGCGCCGACGGTGTGCTGACTTACTTTGCCCGCGATGCCGCACGCTGGATTGCGGCCCATTGAAAGATTCCCACAGCCCCGCAGGCGTGCCCGGGATGCGTGTATTCAGCATCACCGGCAACCAGGTGCAGGCTTGGCCTGAGCTCAGCACTGAAACCCCGCAGCCCCAGGCCATGCCCGAGGAAGGCTTCCTCTGGCTGGCTTTTTCCCGCTCGCATTTCGAGCAGCATTTACCCGCCATCCAAGCCAGCCTGCAGCAACTGACGGGGCAAAGTCTGGTGGACCTGCATGTCGCGGACTTGCTCAACGGCCAGCTGCCTTCGCGCTACGACTTCACCTCGCACTACGACCTGCTGGTGTTTCGCCGATTGGCGCAGCAAACGGGCGCTACCCCTCGGCACAGCGAAACCAAGGCTGTAAACGCCCAGGGCAAAAGGCCCGGCCCACCCATCTTGCAGCGCATCGACACCAGCCCGGTGGGCTTTGCGGTGTTTGATCGGGTGCTGCTGAGCGTGCACCCAGACGACTGCGCCGTGCGCGAAGCCTATGCCAGCCGCCTTTTGAACGCGACGGGCGACAAGACCTTGTCACACGACCCACGCTCTGCCGGGGCACGGGGCATCCCCTTGAGTCCAGCCGACATGATGCTGCGCATCGTCAGCCAAATGGTGGACGCTTACCTCGACTTGCGCCGCGAACTGAGCCGCCAGCTCGACCACTGGCAGGCCGAGCTGATCCACCCCGGTGCGCGCTTTCGCCGTTGGGACGCCCTGCTGCAAGCCCGACTGGCCCTGCACCAGTTGGAAGACCTGTGCGACGACCAGCACACGGCCATGCTCAACTGGAACGAAACCCTGGACGACTGGGTGGTGAGCGATGACCCGACCGCGCTGCGCGAGCACGAGTTGCTGAAAGTACGATGCCGGGACG